>WGED01000627.1 GCA_015492915.1 Cyclobacteriaceae bacterium | reverse complement strand
CATTTATCCCACTGAATAAAATTAAAAAATCACCTGTATCTCATTCAATTCAATAATTGAAAAAGTTAAACAATGAAGATAAAAGCACCAGTAAAAAAATCCGGTCAATCAAATAAGATCACTAACAACAACGGCCTTACTGCCAGGGATTTTGCCTCAGGCCAGGAAGTGCGTTGGTGCCCCGGCTGCGGGGATTATTCCATTCTCAAACAAATGCAAACCATCCTGCCGCAGATCGGTGTGGAACGCAAGGATGTGGTTTTTATTTCCGGTATCGGATGTTCATCGCGTTTTCCTTATTACATGAACACATTCGGGATGCATAGCATTCACGGACGTGCCACAGCTATCGCGAGCGGCCTGAAGGCGACGAGGCCTGAGCTGAGCGTTTGGATCGCAACGGGAGACGGCGATGCCCTGTCGATAGGCGGTAACCACCTGGCTCATCTGCTCAGGCGCAATTTTGATGTAAATATCCTTCTCTTCAACAATGAAATTTACGGCCTTACAAAAGGTCAATATTCGCCGACATCCAAAATGGATACGGTTACCAAATCCACACCTTATGGCTCTATAGATCATCCGTTCAATCCGGCCAAATTCGCCATGGGCGCCGATGCCACTTTTGTTGCCAGGACCATGGATCGCGACCCGAGACATTTACAGGATATGCTCAAAAGGGCACATCGTCACAAGGGGACCTCATTCGTGGAAATATATCAGAATTGCAATATTTTCAATGACGGGGCATTTTTTACCTTCACGGAAAAAGGCTCGAAAAAGCAAAATGCCCTTTTTGTGGAGCATGGGAAACCGATGATTTTCGGACAGGAAGATGAGTGGGGGATCAGGCTCGACGGTTCAACACCGGAGGTGGTAAAAATTGGGGAAGACTTTTCTGCCGACGATTTATGGGTCCATGATGAAAAGGACGCAATAAAGTCGGAGATACTGATAAGAATGGAGGCCATGTATCCCGAAAAGAATTTTCCGAGGCCTTTTGGTGTGTTTCATACTGCGGAACGTGCCCTTTACGAAGACCTGCTTCAGAAGCAAGTTGACGAAAGCATCGCCAGGATGGGCAGGGGAGACCTCGACGCCCTGATCGCCGGTAATGAGACCTGGGAAATTGCGGAATAGAGGTTGTAGAGAGCGATAGTCCCCGCTCCGCGCCAAAATCATAGTTCAAGACAATTTCACAGACGAAGCGAAGGGTCTACTAATTAAAAACGAGATGATGATATTCAGCAGATTCTTCGGGCTGCGCCTTCGAATGACGGTGCAGAGAAATTCCATGAGAAAATAGCCTTTTCCCCATAGAAAATTATTTCATCGGGATCCGAAACAGCCTGACCTCATGCGACATGTTGGGATTGGCCACTTCGGCATAGACGAAAATCTCATCACCGACTATCAGCCAGTGAGAATATCGAAAAGTATAGAATTTACCGGGCGTTGTGCTCATCGCGATGGGGGAATCAGGTGTCAAATCGGTGATATGGTGCAGGTCGAAGGTGTAGCCCAGGCCGGTGACAACATTGTAAACAGGATCGTACCAGGTAGTACTCGAACCTTCATAGATAAATAAATACCCCACGCCGAGGGGCAGCACGCATGACGGCCTGATGAAGAAATTGTGCCATCCGGACAGATCCATGATGGGCTGGTTCACATCGCCTGCAGGCTGCCAGTGCTCGCCATCATTGCTTATAAAATGGAACAGTCGCTCATTCCGCCTGATATAGCCAATTACATAGCAATGGTACTTGCCATCGGTAAAAATGATAAACGGATCCTTGTACTCTTTCACAGACACATCGCGATCGTACTGCCTTGCCGGAGCCTGAATCACCGGTCTGGCCGTGCCGGCCTCGAATTGTGTCGGGTCATCGGCATCATCGAATTTAATGATGGACCAGGGGCCTTTTTGCCACGGCCCGCAGGCGTAGAGCTTGAATTTCTTTGTTACTGGATCAATGAGCAATGCAGGCCGCTCGAAGCCTGGAATCGGCACATCTTCGCGCCTGATGGCATGCACTTTTTCGAAATGCACTCCGTCATTACTTTTGAGAATTCTGATCTCATAGCCTCGCAATCCCCTCGGATATTCCGGGCTTCTCATGCGGGCAGCCATCCAGAAAGTACCGTTTTCATCCCTGACAACAGAAGGCGCACCAGCCCAGTATTCGGGGGCGTTTTTATCGGGATTCAACACAACCGTGTATTCGTCGAACTTCATGGAAATGCCCTGTAATTCATGCGCAACGGATGGCTGGGACCCGTTCCAGTCTGATTGCTGAGCCATAAGAATTATGGGGAAGGCCAGAAAAAAAATGATTGAAAATTTTTTCATCAGTGACTGAATTTTAAAAGTTTTACCATTTCACATCATCATTGCTTCTTACTGCATGGGAGGGGAGCGGATTGTCCTCATCAAATATCCTGAACAGTCCATAATCCTCGATTACCACCTTTTCTTCGGTTATCTTTCCTTTTTCATCCCGAACGTTTTTAAGGTTCAAATTCAGGTGTTTTGCCATAAAGGGGTACATCGCCAGACGTTTGTTGATACCGTAGTCATGCTTTTCATTCGGCAGATGCACGTTTTGAATATTTTCCTCTTTGCCATACAAACCGTATATGTATTGCATGAAGGGGTACTCAACTTCGGGCACGTTGCTGGTCCAGTCGCCGCCGTCCGAAACGATAAGTTGTGGCTTAGGGGCAAAGCAAGAAGCGATCTCTACATTATTAGTCTGGTGGTGATCACTTTTGTGAATCGGCATGCCGCTCTCACCCACACAGCCGCCGAAAAAATGGGCTGAAACCATAACTACCGGTACAGAAACAGCCACTCTCGGATCCACCGCAGACAGCAAAAAACTCTGTGTGCCACCACCCGAAGCGCCCGTAACACCAAGGCGATCCGGATCAATATTTTCGAGCGTCAGGAGAAAATCCAGCGCGCGGATGCTGTTCCAGAGTTGCTGCTTCAATGTTTTGGGATGCCTGTGAATCCAGCCGTAATCACCCATTTCACCATAGCCAATCATGTCGTAGGCAAAGACATAAGCGCCCATTATAGCAAGCGTGGCTGCTCTTCGCTGAACGTCCTCCCGGTATCTTCCGTAATCATCCGGTTTTTCCCAGTGACCATGTGGTGAAAGAATGCCTGCCAGTTTGCCTTGAGGATTGACAGGAGCATAGAGTGAGCCGGTCACAAATACACCCGGACGGCTTTCAAAAGCAATATTTTCTACTGTGTACGCGCCATAATTGCGCAAATTTCTTCGGATCACATTAAGCGGGGTCTTTTCAGGCATGGGATTCAGTTCCGCTGCGGTGAGGATTCCCTGGCGTATAATTTTAACATATGCCTCCCAGTCGGCTTTGGTTTTAATCCTTTCCTTTGTCTTTTGCAAGGCTTCTGCACCTTCCTGTTCGTTGTAATAGTGGCCCATGCATAGATTTTCGCTCTGGCAATTGGCGTTTGAAGCCGTGAACCACACAGCCGCAACGAATAATAATACTTTTTTCATGTTTGTGACTTTTTAATAATAAATAATGTACATCCGTCCCGATAGGCTATCTGCAAACAACAATTTTGTGATGCTGCTCCGTTGGTTTTAAAGATAAAGTTTTTAGCAATACTATCATGCATTTAATGACTTCTCCTATTGAATTCTTAATGATTTTTATATAACAAAGTAAGCAGATACTCTACATACGGCTACCGGATTCGGGAAATCACAGACCTTTTTGTCTGGTAATTAACCTTTTATTAATAGATACTGATTCAGCCATTTTTTAAATAAATCATGGTTGAGTACTACGATTTATTATTATTTTGTTATATTCCTCCTGCAAACAACCTGCTAATTTAACATGACACTAACCATTGATAACGACCACCTGCTTCAGGGTGATAACGTTGTTCATCTTATTGCATCAAAAAATTCTAAACCTTTCAAGTCCAAATTTCCTGACACGCTGGTAGTTCATTTTACTGCAGGCCGTAGTGCCGAATCATCAGCGAGGTTTCTACAACGGCCCGATGTCAAAGCTTCGGCACACCTTGTTATCGGGCGTGGCGGTGAGATTTATCAACTCGTTCCTTTCAACATTATCGCATGGCATGCCGGTGAGAGTAGCTATGCGGGCAGATCAAAATTCAATCAATATTCCATAGGCATTGAGCTTGACAATGCGGGGGCGCTGGAAAAAGCCGGATCGGATTACGTGTCCTGGTTTGGCAAAAAGTATATTGATAGTGATGTGATTAAAGCAGTGCATCGCAATGAAAAAAAACCGCGATACTGGCATTTGTATACAGAAAGACAACTTGAAGTCAATGAGGTCGTGACAGAACTTTTATTAAAAAAATACAATATTTCACAGATTCTGGGGCATGAAGAAATCTCTCCCGGCCGCAAAGTGGATCCGGGACCAGCATTCCCACTCGACAGGTTCAGGCGCCTTATGTTTGGCGATAACAGGGCAGGGGAGATGGCCGCTAAGCCATCCCTGCCGAAATCCGGTACTGTGATACCACCAAAACTCAACATTCGCCAGGGCGCCGGCATTTCATTTGCCAGGGTTGCGAAACCGCTACCTGCCGGACAAAAAGTGATAATTCTTGAAGAAGAGAATGGTTGGTATCGTGTAAAAACGAAAATTGAAGGTTGGGTTAGCAAAGGCAATATCCTTACCGATTAAAATGAGTGGCAGTCGACACTTTTCTGCTCTATGTGTTGTACAAAGAACTCGGCCAGTTCAGTGGCATTTGGCTGTGGTTTATCGGTCTTGCAGGGCTGAAAATCAAAGGCAGGCGGTCTGCGATCTGTTATGTTGGCAAATTGTTTCAAAAGCCGGAGACGCATGAGAAAAAGGCAATAAAAGAAAGCTTATCTAATTTCAGATGCTACGGATAAATACAACAAACAATGAGAAAACAGCTACTATTATTGATAAAACAAAACCGCGGTCCAAATTTCAGAATACAATTGTTGTTATATAATTTACATTATGTTAAATAGGTGATACTGATCTCCCCTCCCCACTGAATAATATGATATCTTAATAAAGATTTATTAAATATCTCTGCTACCAAACCAAAACTTTACCACTCATGAAAAAACAATTAACTCTAATCCAATTATTGTGTCTACTGATCATTTCGTCATATACCTTTTCATGTAAAACAAATCTACTGGTACTTGAGGATGTTCTTCCTTCTGTCAAAGGCATAGATTTCAGTGTTAAATTTGAACAACCATCGCTGACACTATATCAGATATTGCTCAATGTCGAATATGAAATAAGAAACCCCTATAAAACTGATCTACCGATTCCGGATCATAAAATGGGAATATTAATAAATAACAAAGAACTGGATATGTTCGTCAACCATGAATCTGTTGTGATTCCGGCAAAGTCGTCAAGAGTATTGAGCTACTCTTTTGTGCTTGATTCTGAGGAACTTATGGAGGAATTTATGGGAAAAGAAAATGAAATCATATTCCATACCTCTATCAAGCTCGATCTCACTGATTACGGAAGTATGTTGCCTAATTATCAACTTACTGTAACGGAGAGTTTTAATCTTGAAAGTGACAAACTAAAACCAGTTGTCAATAACCTGATACAAAAGAAGATTGGAACTTATGAATTAAAATATGAAAAATCGGCAAAATTAAAGGTTCCCTCCCTCCCAACGATCTCCGTTTCTTCAGAACCGATAGAAATTACCCTGCTTGGTGATGGGATTTCATTTATCAACCCCAATAATATTAAAGAGGCGTTGATTCCTTTCGGTGATCTTCTCGTTAATGGTGAGCTTGACGGACTTAAAGACCCGTTTATAGATGCTGTGGTCAATGCTACAGTAACTATTCCGGCGCCAACCTTTACCGACTGGACGGCAACAAAAGAAGTAAAAATGGAGCAACAGGTCATTGATTTATTAAGCCCGTTAGTACCCGATATTGATGCTAAATGGGAGCAGACGAAAGAATTACTGTACAGAGATGCTTCAGTGCCTGTTACGGATTATTTTGTAGAAAATTTCATAGCCAAATATATAAATAACCAGGCCCCTGCTTATTGGGAAACTTTTAAAGTAGGTTATAATGATTTAAAAAATACTCGGTTACCTGATGAAATACCAGGCCCACAGACAGCAGGATTTGAGATAGCCATACCGTTTAGTTTCAGAAATAATAATGAATTTCCCATGACTATACCCGTCTTCCGATCCAGCGTGTTCTTTAACTACGGTCAACCGTTTTCAATGTTCGTCAGGCCAAAAGGCACGAGCGAAATACCCCTGGACGTTCCTCCCTCCTCCATCGCGGAAATACCGCCTAAAACTACTGTTACGCTATATGCGGTGTTTTCATTTAACATGCAACAGTTCAACCAGGGACTGTACAGCCTGTTTATGAAAAGTCAATTCGAACCGAACCTGCGCGGCATTATGGGCTATGATTTCGGGTACGGGCCACTCTATATAGGCTATGATCTTCAAAACATGGAATTGAATTACAAATAAACGTAATTTACTTTACTTCATAGCCTCATAAAACACTTCCTGGATATTGGTTCGGATGTTCAGATCGTACAATTGCCTGTTAGCCCTCGTCGGGTACACCCGGTTGGAAAGAAATATATAAACAAGATTGTATTCCGGGTCGGCCCATGCGAATGTCCCCGTAAAGCCCGAATGGCCAAAGCTGAGCGGGCTGGCGGATACGGCGGCATTCCCGTCCGTGGTTGGCTCAGGCATCGGTTTGTCAAAGCCAAGGCCTCTCCGGTTATCGTTATCGGGATACTGGTAGCGGGCAAATTCCTTCACTGTCTGCTCACTGACAAATTCGCGACAGCCATACAATCCATAGCTGCAGTACATCTGAAATAATTTGGCCAGATCATCGGCGTCGGCAAAGAGTCCCGCGTTGGATGATATGCCACGCATCATGGCAGCCCCCTCATCATGTACCTTGCCGTGTATCTGACCTTTACGGAAAAGCGAATCATACTCGGTGGGCACAATTCTGTCAAGTTCAAATCGCTCCAATGGATTGTATGTCAATGTAGTAGCGCCAAGGGGGTAATAAAAATTTTCATACAGATAGTCAGTGTACGATTGCCCGCTCAACTTTTCAATGATCTCAGGAAAGAGATAAAAGACCAGGCCCGAATAAAGGTATTTCTTCTCTCCCATCGGTGATTTCTTTATCTGTTTGTATATCTTTTTCCTGTAATCTTTATGCAAATACAATCCGCCCGTTATTTCATAAGGATAATTTTCCGATTGATTGTGACTCAGTGTTTTACGCTTGAATTTTCCATTCTTTTTAATGGTTGTTTGCCAGTAAGCGATCCACGGTTTCAGGCCTGCCTGATGAGCAAGTATTTCACGAAAGGTGATATCTCCCTTATTACTGTTTTTGAAATAAGGCAGGTAATCAGCCAAAGTAGCTTCGAGGTCGAATTTACCTTCATCATACAATTTCATAAGGCAGGGAACGGCACTCGATACTTTGGTGACGGAAGCAAGGTCGTAGATATCGTTAATATGCACGGCACGCAGGCTATCGTATGTGTGGAATCCATAAGCCTTCCTGAAAACCACTTTTCCGTTACGGACAGCGAGCACCTGGCAACCCGGAATGGCTTTAGTCCGGATAGCTGCAGTCACAATTGAATCCACCTTTTCAAGCTTTTTGCTGTTCATTCCGACAGCTTCAGGCAGGGTATAACTGAACCGACCTAAACCATTAATAATAAGTCTGTTATCCCTTGTGAACTTTTTATTGGCAAAAGCCAAATTTCCGCTTGTGCCCATACCGCCGAAGATTAGCTGAGGCACCAGCGAATAGTAGAGATCGTTGCCCTCCCATGCCACGATCAACGAAGGAGAATTCATGAATTTTTCATGATTTTCTACCGGTTCCGGGTCAGCAAACAACACAGTGATGTTTTTGCCTGACTCATTCAGCCAATGATGGAAATCACTAAAACTTTCAGGTTCGTCATTATTACTATCGTACAGTGCTGTGATTACCATATCATAGTTGCGGAGTTTTGCTTTCAGGTCCTCAATTTCTCCATTCGTGGCAAACCGGTCGATCGTAAATGCGTCAACCTGCGTGTAATTGTTCAGATACTCATAGAAAATCCCGTCAAAGTCTTTTCCTACACTTATAGCTGCTGCCTTCAGGTGAGCCAGCCGGCGGACGGGTATGAGATTCCGATCATTTTTCAATACAGTCAGCGAAGCTGCTGCGAGATCATGCTCAAGCAGCCTGACAGCTGCTGTATCTGAATATGAAAACTCCTCCACCGGTTGATCTGCAATATTCTGAGCCCGGATGCTTGCTGCAATCACTTTTTTCACCAAATATTTAATCTGTGACCTCGTAAGCATCCCTTCTTTGAGTGCCTGCTTTATAGTTTCATGAAAAAAGGCCTTTTTTTCATAGGGAACCTTAAACAACAGCAGTTTGTCCCCCGCAAAAAATGTATCAACGGAGATACTGTCTTCAAAAGGTAATATTTTCATTGAATGCTGCGAAAGTACCTTCCCGGCCATTATCCCCGCTCCTGTTTCCATAGCTCTCCAATTTGCAATGTCGTCTTTAACATCCATATTTTCATCACCGGATATAATGGCATGAAAACCAAGCCATTTACACCGCTTTGCCAACGCCGTTCCCAAATCAAAAAACAAATGAGGCTCATTTACAGCTTCAAGTGCGGATGAAGGTATTGACTCTATCCCTATGAAATTCAGGTAATTATCGGGATTATAAATTAGCAACGGGGCAAATGGGTTTTCATTTATTTCCAGGTTCCTGGATATATCTTTATATAAAACTCCTCCAGCAAAAGACGACAAAGAATCACTATTTTCCCATGACTTTTGGTCGCTGATCATCAATAGGTCGATCTGTTGGTCAAGGGTGAGGAGATTATACAAAGAATCAACTTTGTGCTCATTCACATTCAGATACGGTGGATTTTTCTGAGCCCTTGCCGGGAAGGCAATAGCCAATAATGTCGCAAAGAATTGGATGATTGATATTAAACGTAAAATTTGCATACTTTTCATATTGTATTTTTCCCCCAATATAAAAAGATGGAATTGAAATCCTTGAATTAAATTTGAGCTGTTTTATTGAATTTTCTCCTAATCAATCTTGTTTCCGACACTTGCCTGATCATAACAAAGCCTGCTGTTTTTTCAAAAATGCTTTTCATGCCGACGTAGGTATATACACATTCGGAAACCTCCACTACCACGAACGTACAGGATCTGCCTCCAGGCACTCCACCCCCAAAGAGACATGAATTTGTTATTTGGATCGTCAATCAGTGTTATGGAATTATAAATCATTCCTTCTTAGTAACGAGAGCTGGCTTCCCTCCTGCCCCACGCAGATTTACAACTTTATTTAGCACATCAAACCAAAATGGCGCCCCGAGAAAAATGGCAAGCGCTGTGATAGCCCATCCGAGTAATTTTAACAGCAAGACCCAGGCCCAGCCTTTTTCACCAAAAAAGCTAAAACTGTTTTTATCCCACCCCAACGGGATAGGCATGGAGCCGACTTCCGCAATGAGATTCTCAGCATTGGTCCCCGGAGTATTGCTGACTGAGTAAATAACCCTTCCCTCCTCATCACTTATCACAAAACTTTTTTCACTTTTTTCTATAAGACCGGTTGTCTGTGCCGCCATTGCAGACAGGATTTTGGCGGATTCCTTATTTTTCCATAATTCACTGGTGATGTGCAATGTGTCAATATTGAGTAATATGGACGTTATAATTCCAATCAATAATATATTTCTTTTTGCGTTTCTGCCATACCAGCCGCTAACCCTCTCCATTGCATTGTTGTAGGCTTCTTCGAGTCTTTCATGAAAATTCTGCAATTTTCCGCACGATCTGTCGAGTAAGCCCAGCAACCACACCTCGGCATCCCCTTTTATTACCCGGCTTTTTTTGATCTGTTCACGGATTAGGGGAATGGCTTCCGGAAGGTCCTCGGCGCCCTTGATCACATCTATTATTCCCTGCGCAAAAGCTGACGAAGGCAAGTAGGACGGAAATTTACCGGGAGACTTTTCTAGTGACCTTACATACGGGCTGGATACGATTTTCTCGCCGATTTCATCCCAGTCGCGATCCAGAAAATTGATCAGTGCTGCATGCAATAGCTTTGCACGTGTTTTCAGTTTGGTTTGTATCAGCTCATTGATCGAAGAAGCAAATAAGGCCAAAAGAAAGTACAGGAATGACAATCCTATAACGATGTCGATGATTGTTGAGTCCAACATGATGGTGTTTTGGTTTATGATTATGTGAAAATCGCATGAAACTCAATAGCAATTCCATGCTATTCAATGTTAAAAAAGTAATGAAAATAAGTGAAATTTCAAACTGATTAAACCCAAAATTCTCAATAGGATTTCGTTATGAGAGATTGAAGTACAACTTGTCCCGCCAGGGCGGGAAGAAAATCAGCACGTTTGATAAGGAGGCATAATGCACTATTATGGTGACGAGTCAAACGTGAACGAAGTGCCTGATTTTGAAGTAATTTAAGC
>WGED01000626.1 GCA_015492915.1 Cyclobacteriaceae bacterium | reverse complement strand
CCGATAAGCAGGGTATCTGGAGAAATACCTGTTTTCTCATGGACAAGAACGGCAATGTGGTGGGTGCTTTTCACAAAAACTTTCCAACGCCCCGTGAGATGGAGGGCGGCATTGTCGCTTCGGACAAAGCGCCTGTTTTCCATACGGAGATCGGTGATATCGGCTGTGCTATCTGCTTCGATCTCAATTTTGACGAACTGCGGGAAAAGTACGCAAAACAGCAGGTTGATATCATCGTGTTCCCTTCGATGTATCACGGCGGTTTGGTGCAGGGCGAATGGGCCTACTCGTGCCAGGCGTATTTTGTGGCTTCCATCGGCATCAGAAACCTGCTCTCGGAGATCAGAAACCCCATGGGTGAGGTGGTCGCCACGACGACCAATTACTTCAACTTCACGGTCACGACCGTCAACCTCGATTATCAGATCGCGCATCTCGATGACAACTGGGGCAAGCTGAAAGCCCTGAAGGAGAAATACGGCGATGAGGTGATCATCCACGACCCCGGGAGGATAGGCGTGGTGATGATCACCAGCGAATCGGACAAGGTGACGGCAGAAGAAATGGTAAAGGAATTCGATATTGAGCTTGTCAGGGATTATTTCAGGCGCACCCGCGAAATGCGCAAAGACCATCGATACTTAAAATGATCATTTTTTCATAAAAATTAATTTAGCAACATGAAAACCGGCGCTTTGATTTTTTCTCTCCTCCTGCTGTCCACAGGCTTACGGGCACAGTCGCGGATCACTTTCGAAAACGATGAATTTCGATTGATTTTTAATGATAAGGCACAAGCCGTGAGCCTGCTGCACAAAGCAAGCAGCGAAGAGTGCCTCATGCGTGGCGTCAGGGTGCCTGCTTTCACAGCCATGCAATACCGCCCCTATGACAATGAAAACCATCTGACGTTCGTCACCCGCCCGACGACCTACAAGGCCAACAGCCTGCGCCGCGACGGCGACACACTGCGGATCGGTTTTGAGCATCTCGAATACATTGCCGTAGTGAGCGTAAAGGTCACGGATCATTATATCATTTTCACCCCGGAATATTTCATCAAAAACAAGCAGTTGGGCATCAACCTGGAAACGCGCATCGATGAGCTCACCTTCCTGCAGCTACCAGTAAAGAACAGAGGGCATTTCGGCGAATGGCTCAACGTGGCCTGGGACGACAAGGTGGCCGTCAACCTTCTGGGTACCGATGTGCACACCATGATCGATGATATCGACGAAGGCGGCTATCATCTCATGAGGGCGGGGAGCATGAAGAAAGTGCGGCTCACAGGCACAGGCGCGGCGCTCATAGTCACCAACACCGGCCGCCTGCTTGACCGCATCGAAGAGGTTGAAAATGACTTCGGACTGCCGCACGGCGTGGCCGACCGCCGCCATGAA
Organism: Cyclobacteriaceae bacterium; assembly: GCA_015492915.1. Taxonomy (GTDB): domain Bacteria; phylum Bacteroidota; class Bacteroidia; order Cytophagales; family Cyclobacteriaceae; genus JAAUQL01. Next base: position 7,071 of record WGED01000626.1, on the reverse strand, counting down.
TTTTACCCGTATTCCTATTACGAATGCCGCAACGTAACGCCCGAAACCGTTGACGAACATATAAAATACGCCAAAATGGGCGGTTTCAGGATGATGGTGATCTATTACCCCGATTTTGCATCATCAATGGGCCATTTTCCATGGAAAGAAAGTTATCCTAACGGCATGAAAGATCTGCAATTTGTGACAGGTAAAATAAAGGATGCAGGCATGATCCCCGGCTTTCACATTCACTACAACAAGGCGCAGATCAACGATCCGTATGTGACGCCCGTGCCCGACACGCGGCTGAACCTCCGCAAAATTTTTACCCTGCGCAAGGCAATCGATGAGAATTCGACGATTATTGAGGTGGAAGAGAACCCGGAGGGCATCACCCTGTACGAAGGCAGGCGGATGCTTAAGCTCGGCAACGAGATCATCGAATACGGCGGATACACGACGCAAAGGCCCTACAGGTTTACGGATTGCAAAAGGAGTGCGCTGGGCACACACGCTGCCCCGCACGGGTACGGAATGAAATTCGGCCTGCTGGATGTGGACAACTGGCCTATTTTCATACGCTTCGACCAACGCACAAGCCTTCAGGACGAGGTGGCGGACAGGCTATCGTATATCATCGAAAAGGCAGGGTTCCGCTTTGTCTATTTCGACGGCGCCGAAGATGTGGGACGGCCCTACTGGTTCAATGTGCCCTACGCCCAACTGAGGGTCTATGAGAAATTCGTGAAGAAACCATACTTTTCACAGGGTGCCTGCAAGGGACATTTCAGTTGGCACATCCTGAGCCGTGGCAATGCTTTCGACACCTTCATTCCGGAGGAGATTAAGGAGGCTGTGAATAAGCGTCATGTGCCCTCCGCAGCCTATAATGCCGACAATTTCACGGCCATCGATTTCGGCTGGATCGCCTTCACGCCGCCGGGCGACAACACCATAGGCATACAGCCCGATATGGTTGACTACATCTGCGCACATGCCGTCGGATGGGACAGTCCCCTCTCACTCGTAGGCAAACTCGACCAACTGAAAGCCCACCCCCGCACCAAAGACAACATGCGGCTTTTCAGGAACTGGGAAAACGCAAAATTGTCGGATTATTTCAGCGCTGAGCAAAAGGCGATGCTCCGGACGATCACCAAAGATCATATGCTACTGGTCAATAAATCAGGTGGTTACGAGCTATATGAGTGTGCGCAGATTAAAAATATTGCGGGGAATGACAGCCATGTCAGGGCTTTTGTTTTTAAGCGCCACGGCAAAAACTGGATCAGGATATGGCATACCTCGGGTAGTGCCACATTGAAGCTGAATATCCCGAGATCAAAGATCAGGATGTACACCCCTGCATGGGAAAAAGACAAAATCAAGACAGACGGTCAGGGCATCGCATTGCAGGTGGGCGATATCCGCTATTTGGAAACAGAGCTTTCAACTGAAGAAATCAATGAGATCTTCCGTAATGTCACGCTTCGTTAATACCTTTTTATTAAAATATCAAAGTCCCTTTCGTAATGAATTCCAGGTATAATTTTGTTTTAATTTATGCCCTATGGTTTTTGACCATAATTTTTTCATCCTGTCAGCATGAAAAAGTATTGAATTCCCCTGACGGGCATGTGCGTGTGACTTTTGACATCGTTGAAGGACTGCCAGTTTATTCTTTAGGCTTCGACGGAAAAACGATCATTGAAAATTCACCCCTCGGTTTGATCATCAATAACAAACCTTACCAAAATCTGAGCATTGAAAGTATTGAAACATCCCAAATAGACGAAACGTGGCAGCCTGTCTGGGGCAAAGTGAGCATGATCCGCAACCGTTGCAATGAATGGCAAGTGCATTTACTGGAGAAAAACGAGCAGGGAAGGTCGCTCACCATTATCATGCGGGCCTATGACGACGGTATCGCCATCCGCTATCAGCCGGGAGAGGCAGGAGATGACGAACCCTTCACGGTCACAGAAGATCTGACCCACTTTAATTTCACGGATGACCACACATGGTGGTCTGCCAACGGCGAAAACGCCAACCTCGGTCCCCTCCCGCTGAGCCGGGCGCCGGAAAATATCCTCACTCCCATGGTCATCCGCTGCGACAGAAACCGTTACCTCGCCATCCATGAGGCAGGCATCTATGAGTTCGCCAAAATGACCCTTACACCCTCAGACGATAAATTTTCACTCAAATCCCATATGGCCTCATCATCGGGAATATCGGGCGACAAAACCTCATGGAGGACAATTCTGCTGGGACGCCATCCCGGCGACCTGATCGAATCCAACTTGCTCGTCAACCTCAATCCGCCATGTAAAATTGATGATCCGTCATGGGTAGCCCCGGGCAAGACCATGTGGGACTGGCGCGTATGGGGCTACGTGGCACCCGACGGTTTCGAATACGGGCTGAACACCGTTTCGCACAAGCGCTTTGTCGATTTTGCCGCCGGGCACAACATCCGTTACATGCTGCTCGATGCCGACTGGTACGGTCCCGAGTTCAGCGAAACCTCCAACCCTACCTCAGCGCGTTCAGGTATTGATATAGAGGACTTTATGGCTTACGCGAAAGCAAAAAATGTGAAAGTGCTGTTGTACCTCAATGATGTCGGGGCCAAAAAATACGGTCTGGAAAATATTTTGTCGAAATTTCATGAATGGGGCGCTGCAGGCGTGAAATACGGCTTTATGAGAGACAAAGGACAAAAGAAAGTCAGGAACACACGAAAAATCGTAGAGCTTTGTGCCAAATACGACCTCCTTGTAGATTTTCATGACAATCCCATTCCACCCTCGGGCGACCGCCGTACATGGCCCAACCTTGTGACCAGAGAATACTGCCATTCACAGGCCGATGCCAAAAAATCATACTTTCCTGAAACAGCCGTTTCTTCCGCTTTCATCAATATGATCGCCGGACCGCTTGACATGTGCAACGGGTGGTACGGCCTGACCGAAGCGGAAAACCGGGTGAAAGTATTTCAACCCATCCCCGGAACTGTTGCCGCTGAGACCGCCAAACTCATCGTCTTCTATTCAGGGCTCAGCGTTTTGCCCGATGCTCCGGAAGAGTATATGAAAAAAGCGGATATTTTTACCATCATCGAAAGCCTGCCCGACACGTACGATGAAATGCGTGTGCTCGGTGGCGATATCGACAGCTATATCACCGTTGCCCGGAGAAAAGGTGACAACTGGTATGTAGGTAGTCTTACAAACCGTGAAGCCAGAACGCTTGAAATTCCATTGACATTTCTTGCCAGGGATGTTGAATACAAAGCATTGATCGGCGAAGACACCCCCAGCACGCATTACATCGATAATAAAGAGCGTTACAACGTAAGAGACGCCATGGTCACCGCTGCTTCGGTGATCAAAGCGAAATTGGCTCCCGGCGGGGGCTTTGCCATGCGGTTAAGACCGTCAGATAATCGGTGATAAATAGTTGTTTTACCGATCTATGAAAAACAGGCAATTTTTCCAAACCATTTCATTCCTGCCCGTGTCTATGCTATTGGAAACAAAAAAAGCCAAAAAGTCATGAGAATACTAACAACGATCGCGATAGGACTTTTGATGTTCGCATGCAATAAAAGTGATGTCGGCAATGCCTGTGATACGGATGATCCGTTGAATGATATCCCTTGGCTGAAGGATCTCAAGGAGCAATTCGATAAGGACATGAGCCCCACGAGGCAAATGATTATTCAATATTCATATAATGGCGAAACCGTTTTCTATGTGGATTATTGTAATCTTTGTTCCGATGCGCTGATCATCGTCTATGACTGTGAGAAAAATGTAGTTTGTGAATTCGGTGGAATTGCCGGTAAAAACACATGCCCGGATTTTATCGAAAAGACCACCGACAAAAAGATTTTATATGATCAGTAACGCTTATTAATCCGCCTCATACAGCCTCCAGCGCTTGCTCAATATCCCAGATGATATCTTTGTGATTCTCAACACCGATTGATAACCTGATGAGCGAATCGGTGATGCCGATCTCCTGCATCTGCACTTCGTCCACATCGGTATGTGTCATGGTTTTCGGATGCTCGGCCAGGCTTTCGGTGCTACCGAGGCTCACGGCCAGCTTTATGAGTTTCAGGGCATTCAGAAACCTGAAAGCCTCCGGCTCCCCACCCCTTACTGTGAATGAAACCATGGCCCCCGTGCCCGAGCACTGGTTTTTAAAGATGGCATATTCCGGTGATCTTTCGGGAATCAGGCCCAGGTAATTCACGCTTTCCACTTTAGGGTGATCATTGAGAAAATCAGCCACTTTCACGGCGTTTCGCTGTTGCTGCTCCATCCTCACTTTCAGCGTCTCAAGGCTGCGCATCAACAGCCAGCCTGTCCACGGACCTGCCATGTTGCCGAGGAAGGTGCGCAATGTCTTGATCCGCACCATCAGTTCCCTGCTGCCCAGCACCGCCCCGGCAATGATGTCGCTATGGCCGCCGATATACTTGGTGGCGGAATACACCACGAAGTCAGTGCCGTGCTTTAAAGGATGTTGCCAAAGGGGTCCCATGTAGGTGTTGTCCACGGCAAACAGCACTTTTTCATCTTTATTGCCATAGTGATCCGCGATGTTTTTGCACATCACCATGTCGATCAGGTCATTGGTGGGATTGGCAGGCGTTTCGATAAAAATGAGCTTCAGTCTGTCGGCATGACCCGTCTTTTCAATCTTTTCCATGATTTCCTGCTGCTTCATACCGGGCTTAAATCCTACGATATGAACGCCGATCCGCGGCAGGAAGTGATGGATAAAATGATCGGTACCGCCATACAGCGGATTGCTGTACAGCAGCAAATCGCCCGGCTTCAGAAATTCCAGTAATACGGTGGTGATGGCCGACATGCCGCTCTCAAATACGGCACAGTCTTCTGCCCCATCCCACAAGCACAGCCTGTTTTCGAGAATTTCCAGATCGGGGTTGTTGATGCGGCTGTAGATCAGTCCCAGCTCTTCATTGGGCAGCCTCTCACGCTTGCCATAGGCTACCTCGAAGAAAGCCTTGCCTTCTTCGGCCGTCTTGAATACAAAGGTGGATGTTTGAAAAATCGGGCATTTCACAGCGCCTTCAGACCACTCAGGCTTATAGCCGTACGTCATCATCAGGCTTTCGGGTTTCAACTGATGAGCCATGGTTTTGGGTGTTTAGATTTATCGTTTCAATATTAGAAGAATAATGCTAAATCTTCATAAAAAATCATTTAATCATTTTATTGTAAATTTCTCCCCCGGCCTTACAGCAACTTCATACGTCTTGTCGCCATACTTCACAACCACATCACCGCCGGTTTCGGAAGTGATGACCGCACGGGTCAATGTCCCGTTTTTCCAATCCATGGAAATTTCATAATTCCCACGCGCTTTCAGGCCTGAGACAATGCCGTCGGGCCACGCGGCAGGCAAAGCAGGCAGCAGGTAAATGACTTTTCCCGTGGATTGCAGGAGCAGTTCGGCAATGCCTGCTGTAGCGCCGAAATTACCGTCGATCTGAAAGGGCGGATGGGTATCGAACAAATTCATCAGCGTGGACTTGCTGAATAACTGCTGAAGGTGCTCAAAAGCCATCTCTCCGTCATGCAGCCTTGCAAAAAAGTTGATGATCCATGCGCGGCTCCACCCCGTATGCCCGCCGCCATGGGAAAGACGTTTTTCGATGGTTTTACGGGCTGCTTCCCACAGCTCCGGCGTATCGGGAGCGATCTGCGTCAGGGGGTACAACCCCAGCAGATGCGACATATGGCGGTGGCCGGGCTCCGCTTCCTCGTAATCATGAATCCACTCCATTATGGTGCCGTCGGCACCGATCCTGACAGGCGGCAACTGCTTTTTCACAGCTTTCAGACTGTCAACAAAGGGCTGATCTTCGCCAAGGGTCTCCGCCGCTTCGATACAATTGTCAAACAGGCCGTTGATGATTTGAATATCGATGGTAGCGCCATAGCAAAGCATGGACTTTTTGTCTGTGCCGGGTATGATAAAGCTGTTTTCCGGCGAATGTGAAGGATTCGTGACCAGCCAGCCTTCGGGCGAGCGTACCAGGAAACCGAGCACGAACTCTGCCGAGCCTTTCAGCACGGGGTATATGGATTTCAGGTAATTTTTATCACGGGTAAACTCATAATGCCTGTACAGGGGAAAGGTCATCCACGGGCCGTTCATCGGCGTGACGCCCCACACACCATCCGCCACACCTGTACGGCCATAAGGGTCGGTGAGATGGTGCAGCGTCCAGCCCCTTGTGGCGTACATCTTTTCTGCCGTCACGCTTCCGGGAGTTGTGAGGGCTTTCATAAATTCCGTAAGCACAGGCGTGCACTCAGGGAGATTACACACTTCGGCAGGCCAGTAATTCATCTGCAAGTTGATATTCGTGTGAAAATCAGCGTTCCAGGGCGCTTTGAACTTGTCGTTCCAGATGCCCTGCAGGTTGGCAGGCAGCCTGCCCGGTTTGCGCGAAGCACTCATCAACAAATATCGCCCGTATTGAAAATAAAGCGCTGCCAGGGCATTGTCCACCGCGCCGTCACGCACCCGCATCAACCGCTCGTTGGTCGGAAGATTTGCCAGCGTATCCCTGCCCAATTGCAGCTCAACCCGGCCGAAAATGCCCGAATATTCATGAAGGTGGTCTTCTTTGATCTTCCGGTATCCTGCGCCCGCATGCCTTTCCAAGATATTTTCACAAATTTTCATGGGGTCGAGGGAGGGGTCGGTGTTGAGCTTTTCGAGCACATAGTCGGTAGCGGCCGTCATGTAGATTGTTATCTCCCGTACATTATCCAGGTCTATGGATTTTGGGCTATTTTTCATGACACCGCCATCAGTAACGATCCTGCACAATGCGGCAAAACGCATATGATTCCCGCCGGGACCCATCAGCGGATCGTCTTCATCCACGATCTGCCCGTCCATCCTGATAATGCCGTTTTTTTCATAGAAAACCTGTGCATCCTTTTCCCGCGACAACTGTATATCCGCATTGAAGGGCTTGGTAGCGGTGATATGGTAAACAATCATATCTGCCGGCGCGGAAGCAAATACTTCCTG
>WGED01000625.1 GCA_015492915.1 Cyclobacteriaceae bacterium | reverse complement strand
TTATAATTCAGCACTTTATAGCTGCCCAGGTAAAGAGTGAGCAAATAACCGAGTATAAAAAATGATAAAAGGACGAATACTTTTCTCCAGTCTTTCAGTGTAAATACTGCGAGCAGGGAGATAAGAAAAAGCATGTACTCAACGTGGTAAATATCTAAAACGAAGCGAAAACCTAATTTGTAAAAAAGGGGAAATTGTGCCATCGACGACCCGCTTACCTGATTTTATAAAAATTGCATTTTAGTCAGAATCACAATATTAATGCTTTAATTTGAATTTTGAATAATTATTGAGTTTAAAGATCACGCTAAATATGAAATATATCTTGCTCATCGTCTGGTTGATACACCCTTTTCATGTGGGGGTTTACGAAGTTTTTCACAACGGTGAAACGGGTAAACTGGAAATAACCATGAGGATATTTATTGATGATGTTGAGCTGGCATTGCAAAAAGAGGGTCATGAAAATTTTGCCTTTTCTTCAGAGTCCGACCAGAAAACGGCAGCGAACCGCTACCTCGGAGAATACCTCCTGAAAAGATTCAGTATAAAGATCGAAGACGAGGAAATAAAACTGAATTTTTTAGGCTATGAGCCTGAAAATGATGTTGTGCTGTGCTATATCGAAAGTGAGCCTGTAAAGGAAATCGGTAAAATCCGGATTCACAATGAAATACTCTTCGACGTAGAGGATGAACAGATCAACCTGATACATTTCAGATACGGAGATCAGATGAAAAGTTTTAAAGCCGTTAAAGGCCGCCCTGAAGGGGCATTCGATACATCAACCTGGTGATTTTAACCCAAAATTCTCACCAGGATTTCGTCATGAGAGGTTAAAGTACAACTTGTCCCGCCAGGGCGGGAAGAAAATCAGCACGTTTGAGGAGGATGCATAATGCACTTTTATGGTGACGAGTCAAACGTGAACGAAGTGTCTGATTTTGAAGTAATTTAAGCTCGGAATAGAAAGGTTATTGAGAATTTTGGGTTTAAAAAGCCTTTCTCCCACGGATGTGCATTGTCCATCCATGAGAAAAAGGCCATTATTTTTGTCAAAATCTCAAGGAGGTCCCTCATGGAGAGATGATTGGGCCTCACAAGGGTATTTCAGCTAAAACCCCTTGTCTTTCAATTCCCGGGCTGAGGCCAATACTTTCTCCTTCATTTCTACTTTATAATCAGCCAGTTTTTGCGCTATTGCCTCATCACTGGCGCCGAGTATCTGCGCTGCGAGTATCCCGGCATTTTTGGCGGCATCCAGCGCCACCGTAGCCACAGGCACTCCGCTCGGCATCTGCAGGATAGAGAGAATGGAATCCCACCCGTCGATAGAAATACGCGAGCGTACCGGCACCCCTATTACCGGCAGGGTGGTAAATGCGGCTGTGACTCCCGGCAGGTGTGCGGCGCCTCCCGCCCCGGCGATAATCACCCTGACGCCTCTTTCGCGTGCCGTCCCGGCCCACTCGGCAAGTACATCCGGGGCACGGTGTGCGGAAATGATGTTGATTTCATAAGGGATCCCGAATTGCTTCAGGATTTTGGCAGCTTCTTCCATGATACCCAGATCGGACTGGCTGCCCATAATGATTCCTACTTTTGGTTTGGACATAGTTTTAGAGTTAAGTTCGGATTTATTTTAAATTGTTTGATACGAGGTCAGTTAATCTTGCTTTGATCGCTTAGCCTGATGCCCATTTTAGCCATCAACCGGCTGGCATTTGTATTGCGGCAAATTCCCGGACGCAATTTATAATCAAAAATGATTTCTTCCTCATCAATTTTGCTGTCGAAGTGAAAATTTGTGATCAGATCATGATTTTCTGCCATTTTCCCGAGTTCCAGATCGTGGGTCGACACCAACCCGAAAGCATTGCTGTCTTTCAACTGTCTTATGAGAGCTTCTGCCCCCGTGTGTCTGTCGTGTGAATTGGTGCCCTTCAGGATTTCATCCAGTAAATAAAACACCGGTTCCCCATGCTCCACCTCATCCAGCAGCATTTTAAGTCGCAACAGCTCGGCGTAAAAAGATGATATATTCTCCTCCAGGTTGTCTTTGGTGCGCATGCTTGTAAACACTTTATAAACCGACAGTTTGAGATCTGATGCGCAAACAGGCGCTCCCATGAGAGCCAGCACGGAGTTGATGCCAACTGTTCTCAGAAAAGTACTCTTACCGGCCATGTTCGAGCCGGTGATGATACAGGTGGCCCCGCGCCCTTCAATACTGAAATCATTGCAGACTCTTTTGTCGTCAGGGATCAACGGATGTCCCAGAGCCCTGCCATGAAAAATATATGATTTTTCCGTTATTTCGGGGAAGGTATATTGCTCATCATGGGCATAGGCATATGCTGCTATACTGCTGAGCGACTCGATTTCTGCCAATGTCTCAAACCATGAAGAAACGGCGATTTTATATTGTGCCCGCCATCGCTCGGCCCTGAGGAACCAGAAAAGATCGAGTAAAAACAATCCGTTGAAAATCATGTAAAGCTGGTTGTGCCGCATATTGAGCCATTCAAATATTTTTCTCAAGCTCATGATATTTTGAGAAGGGGGACGTGTCCCGTCAAATAGTTTCTCCCTCAGCGCTGCAAGGCTGTTGCTTTTAAATTGTCGATCTTCTATGAGTTTCAGGCTATTTTCTATGGCGCTTAGTGTGTGGATGCCTGAGAGGGTCATCCCATAGGTGACCCTGGCGTAAGGGGAAATTTTCATCAGGAACCAGCCCGAGACGGCAAACGGAGCCAATAAAAAATAGATTGATAACAACCCCGAGAATGTACCGATAATCATAGCTATTGATAGCGGCAGCATTACCCATGGCATTATTCGGTACAACCTGTTTGCCCGAATGAGATCCTTACCGCCGAGCCAGTTATAAAAAAGATTTTCTTCATTGTCATTTATTTTCTTGCCGGCCTGGCCGCTCACCTGAAGGCGTTGCCTCCACTCGACCATTGGCATCAATTCCTGCACGGCCTGCTGCCTTGATTTGATGATGTCTTTTGTTGCAGAGGTCAACATCCAACGGCTGAGCATCTGCCTCCCGGCCCGGCTGCCTGTTCTGTTGATGAGTTGAAAAAGAGAATTGCGGCCAAAAATGTCCAGATCCCATGCGTAGTCATGGTTTTCATTCATGAATTCAGTGCCTTCATCAATCCCTTCAAAATCATATTTCAGCCTTTTGATTTCTGCTTCGTTCACCTCGGCAAGCTGTCGGAAAAAATCCCGCTTCCTTTTGATGCTGTTGTGATGATTTATTAACAGACCAAAAAGAAAAAGGAAAGCTGCAGTCGCCCCTGCCGCAAAACCGTAATATTCTGTGCGAATCAGCCAGATGATCAGAGGAACAAAGGAGACAAACACCAGCACCCTATACCATGAAACAGCCTTGTGCTTTGACTGCATGGACCTCAGCCCGGCTAGTGCGTCCGTTTTCCTATTATTAAAAATCATTAATTTCTCATGCATGAGGATAAATCATTATTGAAGCGTGTGGGTTTAACGGCAAAATAATATAGCTGAATTTTCATGCTTTCGGACCCGACCCCCAAAAGGACGATCCGTGTGAATAATCGTTTACCTCCTGAAGAATCAGTGGCAGGCCCGGGAGATGATCACCAGCTTACAAAGGTTATTTCGCAGAGGCTTTATCTCCGCCGGTTTTTTTCTTCTTTTTTCACGGCGTCCTCCTCGGTTGTTTCTTCAGCGGGTTTTCCCAGAACTTCCGGCGCCTCCTTCAGCAGAATCAGATACCATCCCACGAGTTTTTTCATGTCCGACACATACACACGATCCTTGTCATAGTCAGGTGCAATGTGCTCCATAAAAGCTTTGAGCTCGTCGGGATCAGACTTTGCATCTACTCCGGGGTCGTCTCCGAATTCTTCATTGATCGTGGCGAAGAGGTCCTGAAGAGGAATAGTCTTGTCAAATTCGTTGGTATATACCGAAATTTCATGAAGCAGCGAAACGCGGTGTTGTGGTCCTGTTACAATCTTGATTTTTTTGTCATCAAGGCTTTCTAGAATGAGTCCTGATCGTGTAGGCTTAACGATGGTGTACAATCCGGGTTTTCCGGCTACTGCAGCAATGTCTTTTAATTCCATCTCAAATAATTTAGCGCCAAAGTTAAGGTAATTATCAATGATAATAAAAGGGATTATGAACTGAATTGACGGATCACATTTTCAATAAAACTGAGAATCTCCTCCCGTCCTCGGCCGTCAACGGCAGAACTTTCAAAAAGTGTCGGCAGTTCCTCCCATCTTTCTTTCAGTGTTCTGATGTGCTTTACCTTCATTGATTGAAATTTATTCCTGGACTGCTTGTCCGTTTTTGTGAAAACCATCACAAAGGGGATTCCTTTCTCCCCGAGCCATTCGATGAAGTCATAATCGATTTTTTGAGGTTCCAGCCTGGAATCGATCAGGACAAAAAGGCACATGAGATTTTCTCTTTTTAGCAAATATTCTTCTATCATCACGCCCCATGAGGCCTTTTTCTCCTTGCTCACTTTGCTCCAGCCATAACCCGGCAAATCGACAAGGTACCAGTTGCCGTTTATTTCAAAGTGATTGATCAGTTGTGTCTTTCCCGGCCTGGAGGATGTTTTGGCCAGTTTTCGTCTGCCGGTGATCATGTTGATCAGCGAAGATTTACCCACATTGGAGCGACCGATAAAAGCGAATTCCGGTTTTCGTGGAGGCGGACATTGCGACAGTGATGCACCTGTCTCTTATACACATCTGACGCTG
>WGED01000624.1 GCA_015492915.1 Cyclobacteriaceae bacterium | reverse complement strand
TTTAGGCTGTTCAAAAAGATCAAAATAATTTCATTTTGCAACGTTCTTCGCCTCCGCCTTTAGAAACACCGACTCTTGTTTTGTTAATTGAATTTGAAGATGCTACTGCTATCAGACTCCCGAGAGTTTGGAATGCGCATATTTTTAATCTAACCAATAGTGTGCGCCATTATTTTCGAGAAGTATCTTATTACAAAGAAAAAGAGAAAGGGCACGATTTAGTCCCAGCGCAAGAAAATTCTTTCACACCAAACGATGGTATTGCAGGTTGGTATAGAATCACCTGGGGACCCACCGGCAATGAATTTACCAAGCATCCTACATCTATATACGGTGCAGAATGGTGGGCCAAAAATAATTCAGAATATGTCCGCATGGTGGTGCGAGCTGCCGTCAAAGCCAGTGACGCAGACGTAAATTATAAAATTTTTGATAAGAATGGTGATAATTTTATCAGTTCCGATGAACTACATTTAATAATTATTCTTGCAGGTTATGAAGCCACGACAATGAACAAGATCGATTCTAAAAAACCATCTATACGGAGACATCATTCCTCAATAACAGACTTGGAGCAGGCGCCACAGGCTGATGGAGTAACTTTGTTTTTAGAAAAAATTCCCGGTGCCTCTGAAGGCGGGGGATATATGATTCTCGGTGAAGGAAATGCAGCTACTGAAGATATCATTGAAATAGGATTGATCGCTCATGAAATCGGTCATGATTTGGGTTTGCCAGATCTTTACGATAAAACAGGTAATAAAGCTTCCACAAAATTAAAATCTCAGGGAATTGGTTTCTGGAGTCTTATGGCATATGGTGATATGTTAGGAGATAAGAAGGGAAATTATCCGGCCCACTTAGATGCTTGGTCGAAAATATTTCTAAAATGGATTGAACCTATCATTGTTACGGAAAATATGCTTAATCAGCAAATCCCCCAAGTTGAATCGAATCCTGTTGTTTATTTGTTACCGATTTATGGACCCAATGCTTCAGAAAATGAATATTTTTTGGTTGAGAATCGTCAAAAGACCATGTTTGATCAAGAATTGCCGGGTGAAGGACTTTTAATTTGGCATGTAGATCAGTCGAAATTTGGTTCAGGAAACAATGATGATGAAACTCATAAACTTGTAGATCTTGAATGTGCAGATCAGCTAAAGCCTGGGCATGTCCTTGATGCCGATCCGTTAGATGATGCTACTCATGAACAACCATACGGTACACGCCAAAACCCATGGTATAAAGGAAATAAGACGAACTTTCGAATGCTTGGAGAATCCATCCCAGATAGTAGAGATTATATGGACAGGGGATCTTATGTCCAGGTGTTGAATGTTAGTCGCTCTGGGGAAATAATGACCGCCGATTTATACACGAGACCGAAAACTGCAAATCTTATTTCTCTGTCATCTTCTCCTGCATCATTAAAGGCTGATGACCAGAGTTCGGCAGTAATTAGTGCAAGCATTCTCAATGAATTTGGCCAAGTTGTTCCAATAACTGGAGAAATGGAATTTAGAATCCTGCAGGGTTTTTCCTCAGGGATTTTAATTGGTGAGAATCCGACCAGAGTTGATAACGGTAAAGCTTCTATTTCAATAAAATCTACTTCTACACCTGGTATTATAATAGTTGCTGCATATTTTAAAGATTTGCCACCAGCCAGTATCGTGATTACCACCTATGCTCAACCAACGAAGGTAAGTGGTTATATACGTCAAAATACAATTTGGTCGAAAAATGAAAGCCCCTATCTTCTTGTCGACGATGTGATCGTAAACTCGGGCGTTACATTGACCATAGAACCGGGTGTGGTTATATTAGCACAAGCTGGTACAGACATATTTGTAAAAGGTGGTTTGATTTGCAAAGGACTAATTGAAAGACCCATCATTTTCGAAAGCGCCGAACAGCAAATACCCGGCTTTTGGGGCGGGATTCGATTTGAAAGTTCTGCAATGGATGACCAGAGTATTTTAAATCATGTTATTATTAGGCATGCTGGAAGAGGCGGTTATGCAAATAATGCCGCTCCGATTACGCTGTCAGCTTATGCCAATCCTACCATCACAAATACCGTGTTAGAAAAGAATACGGTCAATGGAATCCGAGTTGATGAAGGTACCTATACTTCAAACATATCTTTAAACATCACTGGGTTGCCGTACATTGTTCAGGGGGACATCGCTATCAATCCTGGAACCGTGCTTTCAATTACCCCCGGTGTTCTTATAAAAATGTGGCCGGGTACGGATTTTTATATTCGAGGTGGAATGGTCGCCGAAGGTACGCCGACGCAGAAAATTATTTTTACCTCCTATCGTGATGATAGCCGTGGAGGAGATACGAACGGTGATGGAGCCTCCTCACCCAATCCAAGTGATTGGGGCGGAATAGGCTTTTATGGCAGCATCATGGATGCTCAAACGCGTCTTGATTATGTAGAAATTCATTACGGCGGAAAGTCAGGCTATGGGCATATGGGGGCACCCATCTATTTAGAACTTCAGGCAAATCCCTCTATACAAAACACCCAATTATTTAATAATCGCATCAATGGCATCCTGTTACAGACCGGTTTGTTCCTGAGCGATGTAAACATCTACGACTATGATTTACCAATGTTGTTATCTGGTGATATCATCATCGAAGCCAGTGCAACTCTAACAATAGAACCGGGTGTACTTTTTAAATTATGGCCAGGAAGCGATTTCTATATTCGAGGGAATTTAAT
>WGED01000623.1 GCA_015492915.1 Cyclobacteriaceae bacterium | reverse complement strand
TTGTTGCGGAGCGCACCGAGGTGAAACTGCTGTGTCCAGCCCTTTTCGTGGTCCATGATGCCGAAATGTACGAGCATGGCCGATTTGAATTTCAGTATCTCCTGACCTTCCGGGGCCTTGCCGCTTCGGAGTTTGTCAAAAATGGCTGAAATCTCATGGTCGGTATAATCTTCAGTATAGACCTGCTCAAGGCCGTGATCCGACAGCCTGCACCCTGCCTCAGCAAAGAAATCATGACGTGACCTCAGCGCATCAATAAAATCATTGAATCCCGAAATATCCGTATCCGCCGCTTTTTGCAGTTTTTCTACATAGGCATTGAACGCAGCCGGATCCTCTACCGCCATGGCCTTGTCGGGCCTGAAAGTGGGCAGCACTTTCACATTGAAGCCCGACTCTCTGATCGCTTTGTGATATTCGAGCGAATCCACGGGATCATCAGTCGTGCAGACTACCTCCACCTTAAACTGATTGAGCAGCCCGCGGCAACTGAATTCGTCCTGCTGCAGCATGGCAGAGCACTCGTCATAGATATCACGGGCCGTGTCTTTATTCAGTATTTTGGTGATGCCGAAGGGCTTTTTCAGCTCCATGTGCGTCCAGTGATACAGGGGGTTGCGCATGGTGTAGGGCACCGTTTCGGCCCATTTTTCAAATTTCTCATAGTCATCCGCCCCGCCGGTGATGTAGTGCTCATCCACGCCGTTGGTGCGCATGGCCCGCCACTTGTAATGATCGCCTTCGAGCCATATTTTCGTCAGGTTTTCGAACTTCCTGTCGGAAGCGATGTCTTGCGGCGGCAGGTGGCAGTGGTAATCGATGATGGGCATATTGGCAGCATGCTCGTGATACAGCCGCTCGGCGGTCTTGTTCTGCAGCATGAAATTGTCATCCAGAAAATTTTTCATGGAAATGTTTTTTATCCGATAAACAATGGTTTGATATGCCTTTCAAAAATATTGTAAGTCACATTTTTGCCGATGATATCCTTATAATTGTCAAGGGCACTGAAATAGGTGTCGCCATACTCGGCGGCCATTTTGTATGCGCAATGCAGCAGTTGCCTGAATTGCGGATCGAAGTCGGGGTGACCCTGCTCGTGCCGCAGCGTATTGGCAAATTTTTCGGCAGACCACGTGTTCACTTCGCTTGCCGGCGGAAGGCTTTCTTTGTGCACATCGATCACCGTGGCATACGGGGCCGTCAACTCATCGAACCTGTCGAGTGACTTGGCATAGATGGCCTTGGCGAGTATCAGCCCGTCGCCTCCTGCCTCGGCCAGGCCGGTCAGCTCCTCGAGCCAGGTGGTGCCGGCGGTCTTCAGGTGTACACCCGCATCGTATTTTTTCAGCAATTCCCTGATGGGTTTGTAAATCGAAAACTTATCGCTTCCCGAATGCACACTGAGCTTCAGGTTGGCAGGTAGCCCGAATTCGCTGACGGCATGTCTGATAACGAGGATATCCTGCTCAAACTCCCGCGAAAACTGATCGATATCGCCCACGTAATCTACGCCTTTGTTGAACCTGCCCGTGAATTTGGGTGCAATGGTCTGCGCCGGAATGCCCGCATCGGCGATGGCGGCGAGGATAAAAAACAGCTCGGCAGGCGTCTGGGGCTCCTCCACCTCATCCATCGATACCTCGGCCACAAAATCTTCGTTGCTCTTGAGCTCCGCGATGCGCCTGTATATCTTCCCCGCCTCGTTCGCGGCTGTGAGGAAGTTACCGGCGATATCCCTCAGAAAACGCTCATCGATTTTGAAAGGCTCATCAATGCCGGGGATGTGCAGGTCACCTATGAATTTTGAGTATTTTTTTACAAAATTTTCCGTCGCCTCCGCGCCGGGGTCTTTGCCGATATAGTCTGCCACATCGAGCGTGAAAAAATCCGAATAAGGCACAAAACCATCTACCGTGTCCATGTTGATGTGATCCGCATCCACGAGATACTGCCCCTGCCAGCCAAGGGCCATTACTGCCTCATCGGCTTCTTTTCGCACCTCCGAGGGTTCTGATTTTACGGTTTTATGCTCCCTGTGCGATTTGTTCCAGACATGAGTGAGCTCCACCCCTGCCTCTCTGGCCATAATGCTCGCCCTGAGTTGCGCCTCACCCTGATGGGCAAACCTGTCTCCCGTTCCGAATGAATATTTCCCTAATTTCATGATATGCTGATTTTATTGGTTTTATGATCTGATACCGCTTTATGCCCCGGCCAATAAATTTATCGAAAAATTGCCGAAAACTCATGCATAGCACACGTGTGCATAAAATTAAATAAAATATGCCCGTTTGGAAATAATTTAGTGAAAAATCAGTGCATTGCACACTATAGAAAAACTTGTTTGATAATTACGACAAAGATTAAACCACGCTGGCCTTCTTTCACGAGAAATCCATACATTTATATGGTTGTTGCTGCAATGAGACCTTATATAGCGATGACATACAACGACTTATCTTTAACTTTTATTTATTTAAAATGATAGAATACCATATCGAAAATGATTTATCTCCTGAAGAGTTTAAAGATATTCTGATAAAATCGACACTTGGAAAAAGAAGACCCATAGACGACCACTACAGAATATCAAAAATGATCAAAAACGCCGATTTAATAATTACCGCCCGTGATAAAGGTAAATTAGTCGGAATTGCGCGATCCCTCACTGATTTTGCGTACTGTACTTACCTTTCCGATTTGGCAGTTGATCTTGAATACCAGAACAAGGGGATCGGCAGAGAACTAGTTCGCCTGACAAAAAAGGAAACCCCTGATGCGAGTTTGATTTTATTATCTGCCCCGGGGGCTATAGACTATTATCCGAATATCGGCTTGACCAGGCATGATGCGTGCTTTGTTTTGAATGATATAAAAGACCTTAAACTAAAGGCCTGACATTATATTTCTTTCTATACGACTGATAATTGCACTATCAATATTAAAATTCCGAAAAAATCTGTCATTTCCCCATAAGATAATCCCGCAGATACTCATACCGCTCCGTCAGATTTCCATTTTCTGTAATAGTCGCCCGTTTTATCATTGGGCGATGAAAACCCTTGACCAATTCAGGGAGAACATGTTCGATCAGTTGTTCGCCAAAAGACACCGAAGCATCACGAGGGAGTTCATTGGGCAGATTATCCACGGCCATTACACTGAGTTGCTCCTGACTGGAAAATGCGGGCAATTCTTTGAGCTCTTGCAAATCAAAATCATATACCGGCTCCTCAATGGTAGTAGCGCGAATGGTAGTAGGTACAGAGCCGTTGATATCGCAAGTGATATCTGCGATCACCCTGATCTTAAAATCCTTTTCCTTTACATCTTCCAATTCAAACAATCTCGGAGAGGCCGGATCCCAATAGGCAGCCATGATCATAATATCAGTGCAATGAGTAAACGGCTTGAAAGCAGATTCATACTGATCCGGATGTTTGAAAAAATGTTTAAAACTGAATGGTTTCCCGTCTTTTCTCTTGTAATAAACATCTGCATCGATTTGCGTATAAACAGCCCGGTTGCACTGCTGAAAAAGATATTGCTCGGGGTCGATCCTTTTGATTCCGATCGCCCTGAGTGTTTCCACTGCACCTTTGGCCACCCGGCCATTCCCCACCACCAAAATCTTGACCAAAGGCAAAGATATTTTTTTAGCCCACGAAAATAATTCTTTAACATCCCGGCACAAGTACGCTCTTTTAAGAAAGATGATCTCATATTTCCTGCCGTATGTCCATAATGCATTGTAGGCTCCAACGATACCTGCCCAACGCCCGAAGGCGATCACCCTGATTCCGTTATCATCTACCAGACATTCATAATCAATCAGGCGAACATTCTTTTTGACAATAGCCTGCAACAGCCCACGGTTATACGGCTGTTTTTTTATCGTATGAGAAAAAAACATATAGGTCTTGCCCTCAATCAGGCTTTCCGGTTTCACCTCTTTGACCCCAAGCAAAATATCACAATGACTCACATCGTACATAACCCTGATACTCTCTTTTTCATACTCGGCATCCGAGAAGCACCTGATATCACTTTCCTGACAATAAACCTCAATATATGGATATAATTCCATGATCCTTTTTGCCTGGGAAGGTGTGAGTGGTGTGCGTGTGTCCTGCGGGACCTTTTCCTCTCTGAGGATGCCTATTTTCAATGTTTCCATGGATTCATAAATTTATATGAATTTATCAATATTTTTTCGCTTTGTTGTGAAACCGGGCTTGCGGCCGGGCACAAAACAAATTCCTCTTTATCTTGTTAATTATTCATTCTTTCGAACAATGCAAAAACACTAAATTATCTGCCTGATCAATTCTAACCGCATCAGCAAACACACTTAAATATAGTGATAAATATGGATCATTTATGGCTGGCTCTTTTATGGATTGGTTTTTTCGTTATTCACAGTGTACTGGCAGAAACATCAGTTAAAAATCACTTTTATCAAAAAGGATTGACCCGTAAGACTTACAGATTAATATACTCCCTGATCTCTACAGTCACGCTTATTATTATCATCGCATATTCTTCGATGATCCCTTCTGATTTTATTTTGCCAAAATATCAGATTCTAAAAATCATCGGGTTAATACTCACGGCCTGGGGGGTGATCATATTTAAAATGACATTCAAAAGCTACAACCTCAAGGCTTTTCTGGGGCTGGGAAATATGGAAGCTGAAGATGAATTTACCACAAAAGGTCTGCTATCAAAAGTACGACACCCACTCTATTCAGCATCCATATTATTGATTATCGGATACTTTCTATTTAATCCGAAACTTAGCACTGCCATTTCTGGTATTTTAATGATCCTTTATTTTATTATCGGTATCCAACTGGAAGAGCGCAAGCTGATCCAACAATTTGGGGAGCGATATCTTGATTATAAAAGACAAACGCCCATGCTCATTCCTCGTCTGTGGAAAAACAAAAAATCCCCGAAAATCATGCCCCCGGGGATTTAGCATTTTCTATCAAAAACCATTACGCAATGATCTGAGCTGCCAGTGATTGAATTTTTTCGACAGCAATTTGCTGACTTGCCGCGACAGGCTCGCTAAGCTCCAGCGTCATGGGTTTGATCTCACTAATGGATATTGTCACGAGATACATTTTCGGCACCCGTTCTGACAAATAAACCGCTTCGATCATATCTTTCAGCCCTACGTCGTGCACACTCAGTGCATTTGGAAAATCGGACGCAAACCGTGGTTCGGTGATGGTTACTGTTCCGGCGGGCTTGCCATCCATCGTAGCATCGACAAAAATAATGGTCTGATATTCATCGAAATAATTCATCAAAAAAAATCCCCCCGTACCTCCGTCAAGTACATCGAGGTACGGGGGCAGATCCATTTGTTCCATCATTTTGGCGATATGCACTCCTACGCCTTCATCACCCATCAGATAATTGCCCACGCCCAGCGCCAGGATCTCACCCTTTGGTCTGCCGGCCCATGAGAAATCATGCATTTTTTCATTGTCAGGCATCAGCGACACGCTCTCAATCTTCTTTCACACGCTCTTTTCTAACAAATTTATATCCGCCAAACATAGACGATACTTCCCCTCTTCCCTCAAGCCAGTCATGATATGTTACCAGATAAACGTGCACTATTACGATCAGGAATATAAGCCACATTACAACATGGTGTACAAGCCGTATCGCAGCGTCACCTCCAAGCATAGGCGCCACCCAATCAAAAAGTTTGGGAAACCACCATGTAGAATTGTCTGCGTATAGCCCAAACCCGGTTATTACCTGAACAATCATTAATATAAATAATACTGAATAGGCAATAGCCGCCAGGGCATTATGCCCGACGGAAATTTGCGTGAGCAACGGGTCTTTTTTGTTATTCAGGAAAATATCTATCC
>WGED01000622.1 GCA_015492915.1 Cyclobacteriaceae bacterium | reverse complement strand
GTTATAAACTCCTAAAAAATTTTGGGGTTTTTATATCGGGTGCAAATATGAAATTTAATTTTTTAAAAAACAAACGAGGCTATTTTGGTGATTCCACATGAAAGGGGGAAGAAAAGTTGCCCTTATAACTCTCCATAATGTAAATGAAGGCATAATAGGCAGTGACCCCTGATCGCCTGATTTCGATGGTATCCATTGGGTGTATTTTTTCAAAATTATTGGAGTAAAATTCATACGGATCGTGATACCAATTGCTGGTGGTGATCATATATGCTGACTCGCCCTTTTTCAGGCCACCCCTGTATTCATTGATCCAGGCGTATTTGTGAATGTCTTTTATATTGCCCGGCAATATGACCTTTTTATGCAACGGCCGTCCGATGTAATAGTCAATTTCGGCGCCCGGAAAATATCGCGGGTTGATAATGGGCGCATCTTCAGATATTTTGCCGGAGGCCACGTCCCGCTGCAACACCTTCTCAAATTTTCCCTTCAGTTGCTTCCAGCCGTACATATCGAGCGTGAAGTCCATGTCGCCATATTGAGAAACGGGTGATTTTTTTCCGATGGTACCGGGGTAATAATTGATCAGGCCCCATGCCAGTAGCATTAACGAGTAAAGTAAAATGATGGCGATGCGCACCGGCTTTGGGAATAATATGTTTTTGACACCTGCCACAGGTTTATCTGCCAGCCAGGCGGCCGCTACCACGATCAGTGGCGTAAAGGCAGGTCCCGTCCAGTGGGGAAGGGTAGATCGGAAGATAGCAAATGATGTAAAGACGGCCCAAATAGGCAAGAAGTCAAGGAGCAGTATCTTACGGTATTCCGGGCGTATGAATTTTTTCCCTTTCCATATTGCCACCATGGCCATGACAATCAGTACATAATTGACCGGGTTGTTGTAGGCAACCTGCCCGAAAATTTCTGTAAAGAAATAATCAGGTCTGATCTCAAAAGCGGGAGTTACCCTGCCGCTATGAAAATTAAATGAAATCCAGTCATTGCGGATGTTCCAGATTATGATGGGCAGTGTGAATAAGGCCGAAATGACAACTCCTGCATAAAGCGACGGTTTTTTGAACCATGCCCTGTTGTATATTAATATGTAAAGCCCTGCTCCTGCCCAGATAAACACGCCATGGTATTTTGAAATGATGGCCAGTCCGGCAAATAATGAAGCGAGCAGCAGTTGCCGGTCTTCCTGCCTCCCCGGCCAGCCAGCCGGCAATGCCTTGAGAAAAAATTTGAGACTGAGCAGCCAGAACAGCAATTGGGGTGTGTCGGGAATGATAAAATTGCCTGCAAGTACCGAACAGTACACCGACGCATTGAAAAGCAAAGCTGCGTACAGTCCGGTCAATGGATTTTTGATGTATTTTCCGATCGAATAGATCGTAAGGGTGTTGAGAATGGATATGACGATAGCGTCCATCCGCAGAGCCAGTTCATTATCAAACAGCAGATTGAGCGAAAAAAGCTGTATGACCCAGCCAACCATGGGCGGGTGATCAAAATGACTCCAGTCTGGGTACAGGGCATAGGTCCAGTAATACACTTCATCAACACTGAGCTCCAGCGTGGCAGCAACAAAAATCCTGATCAACGTAGTAATACTGATCAGGATGAATAATGCTTTTCTTATGTTTTTTTCGGCAATGTTTCCGGTGTGCTCCACCCCTCTGGTTTCTTATACCACAAATAATTGATCAAAACTCATGGATTTGCGTGTCGTTAAAACAGTGACTGTCCTTTATAAACGGTTGATTCTTCCAGGGATTTTATTATTCCTGCAAATGTGATCCGCCCGCCGAAATCGCCGCTTACCCGTGCTGTCGCCTGACCTGACGAGTTGATTGTGATAAATAGTGTGGCCGATCCGACGCCCCGGCCCCGGAAACGCATGGTCACAGTAGGGCTCGCTTTTTCCTTTCCTTCTTTGACTTCGTATTGGGTTACAGTCCCGTCGAGCGTAATTCCTCCGACGCCGTTCCATCCAATGAGCCCGTCAAATCCAAGCTGTATGGCGCCGTCTTCTCCATTAATGCCGACAAAGTTTATGGTAGGATTGAGCTGATAACTTTGATTATAACGGTCATAAACCGTGTGGGCTTCAATCACCCATTTTTTGCTGTGGAGCAAATCTACAATTGCTTTTTTCGCTTTGAGTTGCTCCTGCTTTTTAAGTTCTTTTTTCTCCTTTTTCGAAAGCTTTTGTTTTTCTTGCGCCTCAGAGGTATTTATTACAGCCAGGGAAATGGCCAGGCACAATGCAATAGTTGTAGTTTTCATGTTCAATATTTTAAC
>WGED01000621.1 GCA_015492915.1 Cyclobacteriaceae bacterium | reverse complement strand
GTCCTTTATCTCGATCCTCACTGTCTGTCGGTCTTTTTTAAACAAATTCACCTCCACCTTTACCGGCTTCCCTTCTCCGGCAGACTGAAATGCATTGATGATGAGGTTGGAAAACGCCCTGCCAAGCCACTCCCTGTCCCCTTCGATCATGAATCTCCCCTGCGCGATATTGGTAACTATCGTACCGAACTCTTTTTTATTGTAAAGCTCTATTGTTTCCCTGAGCAAGGCGCTCACATCGAGCAATTCTGTCTGCGGGGCAGGCATTTTTGAAAAATCCGAAAATGACGAGGCGATGGTACTCAGCGTCTCAATCTGTTCGAGGAGGGCATTGATCTGATTCATTTTTTTCTCTGAAGCCTTCCCATTTTCTTCCTCTTCCAGCACCCGCTTCATATGTTGCAACGTAAGCTTCATGGGCGTCAGGGGATTTTTAATTTCATGCGCAACCTGACGGGCCATCTCGCGCCAGGCACTCTCCTTTTCGCTGCGGGCCAGTGCTTTTTTGCTCTCTTCCAGGTTTACGAGCATCTTGTTGTATTCGGTCACCATCAGGCCTATCTCATCGTCCGAGTTCCAACTCAGCGGCTCATTGAATGAAGAAAGTGTCGTTCGCTTTATCTTTTGTGTGATCAGTCGTAACGGAAAAGTGAGACCATGGGAGACGAAGAACGAAACGAAAAGAAAGATGATGAATACAAATGTAAATGTATTGATGATATTGGCCATCACGTCCGTCACATTGCTCTCCAGATCTTTTTGTGAAGCAAAAAACGGCAGGCTGAGTATGCCGATCACAGCCCCCGTTTCGTACGATCTGATGCTTACATAGGCATTTTTGAAGTTGAGCAATCCCACCTGCTCCTCCTGCACAAAAGCGGATTCGAGCCCCTCCACGATACGTGCATAAGCCCGCGGTTCGATGTTATTGGACAAAATCTCATTCTGATATATCTGTACAATGCTCGAGGATATCAGCCTCCCGTTGGTGTTGAACACACTGACATCCAGGTCGGCGACCTGGGCAATCTGGAATATTTGCTCGGACAGATCTTCCCGCTCCAAATTCAGTTGCCTGTAATCATCGAGCGGAGGAGCGATCTTGGCACTGAGGTTTTCGGCATATTCGAGATACTGGCTCTCGAGCGATGATTTGAAAGTCTGTATAATAATGCTGACAGTCGTCGCACTCACAATAATGAGCGGGGCAAAAAATGCGAAATTGAGGTATAGCTGTATCCTTGTGGCATAGTTGAGCTTGATCCTGCGTATGGCTTGATACAGGGCAACAACTAAGAGAATAATGAGAATGGTAAAGACATAGACAAGAAACAAAAAGCTGTAATTTGCCAGCCGCGCACCGAGCTTCTTTTCTTTGGCCGACACTATGACAAAACGCTCATTTTCACCCATGAAAGCCTTGTGGTTATACCCCTGAACGATCACATTTTTATCAAAGATGTTATCCGCTTTCTCTATGAGTGCAGGCAGATTTTTACGATAATTAAATTCTCCGTAGCTGTATTGAAGCTGCTTACCAACGAATACCGCATAACTGAAGTTTTCCGCTCCTTCAAATTGCTGGTTGTAGGGCGTATCGCCAAGTAACAGGGGAAAGACTGAATTTGGCACAAGCCTTTTCTGCCGGAGATCGAGTAAAATATGACCGATCACCTGGTTACGATCTTCGATGTCTATGAAATAAAGATACCGCGTCGTGGCTTGTCCGCCGGCCTGATACACAAAATACAATCCGTCGATATCGGTTTTAAATTCGTCCAGTTTTGCCCTGAAATCATGATAATTCTCCTTCAGGTTGAATTGCTCAAACGGCACCCCCCGCGAATTAAAAACATAGATCTGGATATCAAACTGGTTAAGATTATTGAGGTATTCGCGCCTTACCTTCTTTTCGATAATAAGCTTGGAGGCATAGGGGCTCAGGATCCTTTTCTGAATGAAAATATCCTTTTTTATCATGTTCACAACATTTTCCAGTTGCAACTCTGTAAAGAAATTCCGCTCCACTAGCAACTGATCGGCCAGCCTCGATTTGTTGAAATCAAGCCTGCTGTGGTTGTACTGGTCGTTGGCATATACGCCGATCACCGCACCCGGCAGGCCGTAGGCAAAGAAATAGATGAAGGTGAGATATTGGATTTTCCCAATAAAATGGGACAACCTGAAATAATGGATGAGAAAGAAAAACAACAGGTTCACCAACAGGATCATCCAGTAGTCCCACTTCAATAATAAGGCAAATAGGGTAAACAGGGCCATGCCACCGGCAACGGCGATTAAAAAGACCTTTTTATCATGGCGGGCAAGCTTCTCAAAAAGTCGAAAAGACACATGTGCAAAGAGGAAATAATTGACAACACTGATGAAAAAAGCGGCATAACCAAACACCTTCAGATAATCAAACTCCAGGCCGCGTGTGATATCCATAGACCATTGAGAGTCATAGTTGATGGTTTTCATGGTCTGATGGTGCACTGCAAGCCAGAAAAAGCTCAGAAAAAATATCACGGCAGCGATCAGAATCCTGACAGTTCCATGAGTTTTGAGCAATTTTTTTACCGCAGGCAGTCGATGGTAGTGCCAGAAGATATAATTGCCACACAGCACCAGTGCGATAAGGTTGAGCAACAGATCACCCAGCGAAGGATTGACAGGGGAAGAGGCGTAATGCATCGAATCAAACAAATCAATATGCACAAAATCCTGCGGGAATTTCATCCACAGCATTAAGCCCCGGAGAATAACCAGACTGGCCAGCAAAAATAAAAAACCTTCTGCGACAGCATTTTTCTTCAGATAGTAACTCACTCTTTTCCGAATGAAAATTACCAGGCTGAGCAGCGAAAGCAGCATTATGGAGACGATGATGAATTTGTCCGCTGTTTCAAAGTTTGAATAGGTTCTGCCAAATTTGACCGAAAACAATTCTTTCCCATCGATGATGATCGGCTGATATCCTTCGGATAGCTCGTCTTCGGATATCTCAAAATTAGAGTCTGTGAAAAGTTTGTGGTTGTAGGTGTTCTTCAGAAATTTATTTACCACCGCGGCTTGCTCAACCAACGGAATCAGAAATACGATCTCAATCGTCTTGCTTTCATGAGCAAAAACTTCTTTCCGGGCCAGATACCGGCCATTGGCAGTGTGCACAAGCCCGAGGCTGAAATTTCCCAGAATATCCCTGTATTTGGGAGAAAACACATTGGTTGACCAGAAAATGACCCTTTTGTTGGAAAAGACATAGTACGGATATTCGCTCTTACCGAGCAGATCGTTAAATCTGAACTTCTGTTCCTTTTCAATTACCGACCTCACCTCTGCCAGGCAGGACTCGACATAGGCAATCTCCCTTTCCAGTTTGGCCGTGACTTTTCGGGCATTGTGTTCCGGTGTATTATGCGCTACGACAAAAAAATGCCTGTATGCAATGGCAGCCAGCAACAATGCCATGGCTATCCACAGGTAATAAAATTCGGGATGTCGCTTCAGATTCACCTGCTATCCGTTAGTTTCTATCGCTCCTTACGAGTCACCGCAACGCTCCGCCTCACAAATCAATAACATTGCCAGAGGCTGCTTCACAATGGAATAAAATTATAAAACCTGAAGGAGAATTCTAATTATATTCAATAAAACGGACAGACGGTCTGCAAAAGATGAAAAAAGATTTGATTGCTAATACGTCTATAGTCCCGCAAGTCGTCTTCGGCGACTTGCGGCCTCTTCTTCAAGGCGGCGACGTTCCCCACTCTTTTTATACCAAAAATATCCGATCACTACGGCGAGGAGGTAAGGCATCGCAAAAAGATACAAAATTCCCGTATTGAGTTTTTCGGCAAATCCGATACCGTCCTCGTTGATGTTGGTTTCGACTGATGCCCTGCACATCGCACATTGTGCAAAAAGGTTTCCGGCGGAAACCACCAGCAGCACATAGATCGTCAATAATATTTTTATTGAAAATTTGACCATTTTTTCATATTAGTATGAGTAGTAAGGACTGATCATCAGATACACGATTACGCCGGTCACCGACACATACAGCCACACTGGAAAAGTGAATTTCACAAGCTTTCTGTGCTTGTCAAGCTTTTGGGACAACGCATAATAAACCGTGAGCAACACCAGCGGAGCCAACGCAAAAGCCAGCAGGATGTGCGTGATCAAAAAGAAAAAATACACGTTTCGCACTACGCCTTCCCCTCCGAATTTGGTGGCAGGTACATTGGAATGATAAATAACATAAAATATAAGGAATACAACACCGAGAACGACAGCGGAGATCATGATCTTTTTGTGAATGGCTTCCTTACCCCGTTTTACAAAATACACACCCGTAACAAGTAACACGGCCGTGGTGGCATTGATAAAAGTATTGAACATCGGCAGTGAACGTATCCATTGCGGTGTTTCACTTCCATGAGATCTTGGCAAATATATGATGAGCATCACTGTCAGGGGGAGGGCCAGGGCCAGAATGATGAAAGTATTACGATACGAATTTTGTTTGTTCTCCATGAGAAAATAATGATTTTCAGCTACGTAATATCTTTAACTCCAGAATCAACCTGTCTGTTTCTTCCGCATCCGTACTGTCATACACACCCCTGATCCGGCCTTCTGTATCAACCAACACCAGGTTGGTGAGAGGGTCCCCCTGCTTCTTAATCAGCGAAATTCCACATTTCAAAAAGTTCATCATTTCTTCTTCATCTGCCTGCAACAATATTCTTTGCGACTTTTCAAGGCCTGTATCATCGCAAAGTTGCTCATAGCTGCCGTTCCCGTCACTTGTCAATAAAACAAAAAGCGGTGTGCCCGTTCCGTAAAATGCATCCTGTATCCTGACCAGCTCTGTCACCAACCTTAAATTTTGCTCTTTCTTCATGGCCTCGAGCACACCAAACACGACATACGTCTTATCCGGCATTTTCCACACGCCCCCATCGGCAAGCCTTAGCTCGGGTACTTTATCATCATGCCGGTCACAACCGGAAATGCCGGTTTCAAAAGGATAAGGGACTTCATAGGTGTTGGTTCCGAATATTTTTAAAAACAAAAAGATCAGCACGGGAATAGCCAGCAAAAAGAGCAGTGAAAGTGTTTTTTTCATTAGAATGAGCCGGCCCTTCACAGGGATTAAAACATCGCAGTTCTGTCGGCAAGGATAGAACCGCCTTCGTAGATCAGTGCCACTATGAGCCAGACTACCAGGATCATTGGCAGCACGATAGACCATATCAACACCTTTGATTCGTACTTCAGGTGCATAAATTCCGATACAATATAAAATGCCTTCACGATGGTCAGGCTTACAAAGATCGTGATCAGCAACGCTCCTCTCGGCATGGTAAAGGCGCAGACAAATTCGAACACCGTGACAAGAAAGAGGATCAACGCTATGCGCAGCAGTCTTTTGATCACCGATTTGTCAGCCGGCTTTACTTCTACCGTGGAGGTTTCTTCAAGATGTGTCATGATTTTTATATTGTTTTATTTTAAATCAAATAGAAGAATGTGAAAACAAATACCCAGACGAGATCGACAAAGTGCCAGTAAAGGCCTGCTTTTTCAACCATTTCATAATGTCCCCTGCGTTCAAGCGTGCCCACCGCAGCCTGGTAAAATATAACACTGTTCAACACCACCCCGCTGAGTACGTGCATGCCGTGAAATCCCGTAATGAAGAAAAACAGATCCGCGAACAGTTGCGGGCCGTATTCATTCATCGCCAGATTAGCGCCGAAAAAGTCAACTCCGGCCTGCAATATTCCGTCCCCGTTAAGATCGATGCCCCAGCCCTCCTTGCCTGAACCAGCAATAAAATGGCTCCATTCCCATGCCTGGCAACCCAGGAAGGTCAATCCGCCTACGATCGTCCACAGCATCCATTTAATGACGTTCTTCCTGTCCATCCTGTGCCCCGCCTCTACCGCCAGCACCATCGTGACACTACTCAAAATAAGGATAAATGTCATGAGCCCTACAAAAGCCAGGGGGATCGACACACCATGCAGAAACGGTACACCGTCAAAAACCGCCTCGGGCACAGGCCAGTAGTCCTGCGAAGGGACAAAATCAGACAGCTTGCCTTCGTACGCAGGATAGCTGTATCGCAACAATCCGTAGGTGATGAGCAGCCCCGAAAAGGTAAAGGCATCGGACAAAAGGAAAAACCACATCATGAGCTTGCCGTAGCTCACACGGAATGGCGAAACGCCCCCGCTCCATAATTTTTTGGCTGTTTGTTCTACTGAAACTGATGAAGCCATAAGGGTATATTTATGAATTAAACATTAAAAACAAATACAGGTAAAGCCAGAGCCCTCCGAGAAAATGCCAGTATGTCATGCACATTTCTATCAATGCGAGGTTCTTGGCATGCACTTTCAGCCTGAGCGCACTCCCGAGTGTGATCAGCAGAAAAATGATGCCGCTCACAATGTGCAATCCGTGCAATCCGGTAAATATGTAGATAAATGATCCTGATACGTAATTACTTACAAAATAGACATTATTTGCCACCAGCTCTCTCCACGACCAGTACTGACTTGCCAGAAACATCAACCCCAATACCACAGTGGCAGCCAGCATGATATTTACACGTTTCAGTTCGTCCTTTTTGGCCGCAAGGTACACCAGATGCATAGTACCGCTGCTCAGGGCTATGATGATCGTGCTGAGAATAAAAGTCCGTGGCAACTGGAATGTTAGCCAGTTGCCATCTGCCTGTTTTACGATATAAGCACTGGTGAGCGCCGCGAAAAGCATGATGATCGAAACGATGAACAACCATAGCGCAAACTTCTTCGGATGCATCGATAGTGTTGCCCTCGGCTCGTCAATATGTGCTTCCTGTGGTACCATCATACTTTATCGATCAGATATGCGATTTGAACTATGGGTAAATACAGAAATGATCCGTACATGATTCTCAGCGCCGACTTCCGCGAATTATCACGCATGAGACTGAATGTCTGCGCTAAAAACAGCACGCCACACACTGTGGCGATGATCGCTGAGTTGATCCCAGCGAGGCCAAACTTGGCCGGCAGAAGTCCCAGCGGCAACAGAAATAACGTATAGATCATGATATTAATGGCTGTGCGCATGTCTTTGGCGCCGTTGGCAGGGAGCAGCTTGAAACCCGCTTTTTTATAATCATCATCCGCCAGCCAGGCGATCGCCCAAAAATGAGGGAATTGCCATACGAATTGTATGCCAAAAATGATCATAGCTTCATAGCCGATATGACCTGTAGCAGCCACCCACCCGAGCAACGGCGGCAAAGCACCGGGAATCGCTCCGATAAAAACGGCAACCGGCCCCACCCTCTTCATCGGTGTATATACAAAACTGTACATAATCATGGAGAACAGGGAGATCATGATGGTGAGTATATTTGTAAATGCCAATAACAGTACAAAACCGATGGCCAATGAAAAAACGGCAAAAATCCATGCCTCCTGCACACTCACCCTTCCGGTTGGCAAGGGCCTGTTCATGGTTCTTTTCATCACTTTGTCATACTCACGTTCCAGAATCTGATTGATAGTAATCGAGCCGCCGCTGATCAGGAATCCTCCGGCACAAAAGGCCAGAAACGTGCTCCACTCACCAACACCCTGATTGCCGAGGATATAGCCAAAGCCTGAGGAAAATGCCACCAGGAAACTCAGGCGCACTTTTAACAGTGCCATATAGCTCCTCAGCTTCAAAGCGACAAAAGTAGAAATCGTTATATTTTTTGTGATATCCATCATCTTAGGTCGCTATAATTTTATCTTTCGAATGCATCATAACCAGATACAGGTAATACAGTCCGCCAAAAATCAGGGTGCTAAGCAACAGATGCACAGGCTGAACGAAAGGCGGGATGTGAAAATATGCCATAATAATTCCACTGACTATTTCAATGAGTATAAGCAAAACAATGAGTTTTCCGCCGTTTTTAATCCTTTCCGGCAGATCTCCCATTCTCAGTATCACTGCCACCAGCCAGATATGCACACCGAGTATTACCAGTGAAAATGTCCTGTGGAAATAGAATTTCGGATCCATTTTACTCATCCAGGTTTCGCGAAGCGTGTACGACAGATCTGCCGCAATACCATCAATCACCTCCCGCACCTGAGTGCCCATAACTATCTGCACCCCCATCACCACCAGACAGATATAAAATAGCCTTTTTACCATGGAATTTCCCCTCAGGTCGACGGTGGAAAAATTTTGTTCCCTGATCCTGAAATTCAGATATACCAGCAATAACACGATCGCCAGAGCAAGTACCATATGTAAAGTGATTACCCACGGCATCAGTTTGGTAGAAACTACAACAGAGCCGATCCAGCCTTCAAAGCCAACCAGCAGAAAGATGAATACGGAAAGGCGAAAAACCGCCTTATCCTCATGACGATACCGGTACGACATGACCATAGTAGCAAATACCAGGAACCCGACGGCAGCACCCATAAGTCTGTTGAAGTATTCCGTCCAGGTCTTCACGGGATTAAAATCCGCTTCCTCAAGGATCTTGTCATCATAAATAATCCGGTCGGCTTTATCATTCATTCCGAAAAACCGCAGATACCGGGCAAAACGAATATTCTTTTCATGCCTGTAATTGGCGTAAAACTCTTTATAATCTGCAGGCAATTCCGACACATCGGTCGGTGGCGCCAGGCGTCCAAAGCAGGTCGGCCAGTCAGGACATCCCATGCCGGCACCCGTACTTCGCACTATGCCTCCCACCATGATGAGCACATACACAGCAACCAGTGTGGTCATGCTCAAGCGTCTGAAACCGATATGTTTTTTATCCTTATTCATTATTTATCCTCATTTACCTTTTCTACCGCGACTTTTGCTGCTTCAGCAGGCAGGTTAGATTCAGGAGTTTCCGATAGCGGTACATTCTGAGGGATAAAATCTTCCTTCGCCCCGGGCTTGCTGTAATCGTAAGGCCAGCGGTACACAGTTGGTATTTCACCGGGCCAGTTGCCGTGCTTCGGCACTCGCGGCGTAGTCCATTCCAATGTGTTGGACCTCCACGGATTTGCCGGGGCCCTCTTTCCTCTGAACATGCTGTAAAAGAAATTGAAAAGAAAGACAAACTGGGCAAAGAAAGTAGCGATGGCCGCTATGGTCACAAAGGCATTCAGGTCAGTGAAAGAACTGAATGCATCAAAATTGGTAAATGAATAATACCTTCTCGGGAAACCTGCAATCCCGATATAGTGCATAGGAAAAAAGACCATATAAATGCCGACAAAGGAAACCCAGAAATGAAGATATCCAAGCTTGGCGTCCATCATCCTTCCGAACATTTTGGGGAACCAATGATATACACCTGCCATCAAACCGAAAAAGGCAGCGCTGCCCATCACCAAATGAAAATGTGCGACGATAAAATAGGTGTCGTGAAGCTGTATATCGATCGCGGAATTTCCTACAAACAAGCCCGTGAGTCCCCCTGATATGAAGAATGACACCAGCCCGATGGAAAACAACATGGCAGGCGTAAATATGATGTTCCCTTTCCACAGGGTTGTGAGATAATTAAACACCTTTACTGCTGAAGGCACGGCTATAATCAGTGTCAGCAGCATAAAGACCGATCCTAAAAACGGATTCATCCCGCTCACAAACATGTGGTGCGCCCATACTACAAACGATAATACCGTGATACCCACCATCGATAAGATCATGGCTTTGTACCCGAATATGGGTTTCCGGCTGTTTGTCGAGATCACTTCCGAAGTAATGCCAAGGGCGGGGAGCAATACAATATACACCTCGGGGTGACCCAGAAACCAGAATAAATGCTGAAACAATATCGGGCTGCCCCCAATGTTTGGCAATGCCTCACCCGCAATATAAATGTCGGACAGGAAGAAACTTGTACCAAAACTCCTGTCAAAAATCAGTAGCAAAGCGGCCGCCAGTAAAACAGGGAAAGACAGCAGTCCTATGATCGCTGTCAGGAAAAACGACCAGATTGTCAATGGCATTTTTGCAAATGACATCCCTCTGGTTCTCATATTGATGATTGTAGTAATATAATTAATGCCTCCCAGCAAAGTGGAGACAATAAACAGCGCCATGGAAATCAGCCATAAAGTCATGCCCAGACCGGAGCCGGACATCGCCTGGGGCAATGCACTGAGGGGTGGATAAATTACCCATCCGCCGGAAGCAGGCCCTGTCTCGATAAACAATGAAAAGAACATGATAACACTGGAAGTGAAAAAGAACCAGTATGATAACATATTCATAAATCCCGAAGCCATGTCACGCGCACCAATCTGCAGAGGTATGAGGAAATTACTGAAAGTGCCACTGAGCCCCGCTGTGAGCACGAAGAAAACCATAATGGTTCCATGCATAGTAACAAGGGCGAGATAAAATTCGGGATCGAGCTTCCCTTCTGTAGTAAGCCATTTCCCCAATAAAGGCCTTAACCACTCGAGCTGAGTGTCAGGAAAACCAAGTTGCATTCTGAATACCAACGACATAAATCCACCGATCAGTGCCCAGAAAATTCCGGTGATCAGGAATTGCTTTGCAATGGTCTTATGGTCCTGGGAAAAAATGTATTTGGTAATAAAACTTTCATTGTGCTCATGAGCATGATCTTCAGTAATATGATCAACATGCTCATCTAATACAGTAGAAGCCATAAATATTCGGTTTAACTTTTTGTCAAAATCAGTTTATCGAAATGTCTTGTGCCTGAGACTTTATCATAGCCAATTCTTTAAGATTGTCAGGCACCTGAGCCATATATTCAGGGTGTTTGGAAAGCCATGGTTGTTGCTCGGCTTTCCACTTTTCATATTCCTCCGCTTCATGCACGATCACGAGAAGTCGCATGGAAAAATGGCCTTTTCCGCATACTTCCGTGCAGGCAATCTCATAGTTGAAATCTGAATTGCCTGTTTCTTCTCTCATTTCCTCGGTTGTCTTTGTAGGCACAAACCAAAACCGCGTAGGCATCCCGGGCACTGCATCCATCTTCAGCCTGAAATGAGGCGCAAAGACACTGTGTAGCACATCCCTGGCCCTGATCCTGAATTCAACAGGTTTGCCTTTCGGCAAATGCAGTTCGCGCGGCATGAAATCGTCGTAAGCGGCTTTATCACTAAAATCCAACCCGAATTCGTTCGTTACATCTATTTTTCTGAAATCATACGAACCGAGTTTACCGTCCTTACCGGGATATCTCACTCTCCAGGCAAACTGGTATCCCATTATTTCCACTACCTCAGCCTCTTCCGGTGCCGGTGCCATCACTTTGTTCCATACTATCAGTCCATAAATGACGAGGGTCGTCAACACAATGGCAGGCAATATTGTCCAGATGATCTCAAGCTTGTTATTCTCGGGAAAGAACAGCGCCTTTCTTTTATCATTATGCTGATATTTGAAAGAGAAATAAAACAATAATATCTGGGTGACAATAAACACAAAACCCGTAATGGCCATGGTGATCCAGAACAGCCTGTCTGTAGTCACACCATGCTCAGAGGCAATAGGCAACTGGTAATCGTCAAAATAAGTAATTGAGTACCAGAAAAGAAGTGCCATACCCGATATGAGAAATAACAGCAAGATGAAGGCGTTGGTCTTGTTCATGCCGGCTCCGGCAGTTTCCTCCGGGCGCTTCATGACTGCAACAAGGGTATGAAGACGGTACAATAGCAAAAATGCTCCGAGGATAAGGAACACTCCTGCCCCAATGGCTAATCCAATCATGGTTATTAAGCTATAAGTTACTTTTCAAGCGCGAAAAACACCAACAGGTTCACCACGATGTTCTTCACATTACAACAATTATATATTCATTAATCCCGCAATGCAGGATGTATTGGTTCCTATATATGGTGATGATAGCTCTCTTCCAGCATCGGATGATTGTGTGCCACCAGCGGTACTTTGGCCAGCCCCATAAAAACTTTGTACAGAAAGCTCACTCCAAATATTACAGCCAGGCCAATCTCTAATAATCCGAATCCTCCGTTTTCACCCAGAGAGCCGGGAGTAATCATCAGATAAAAATCAAACCAATGTCCGATAACGACTACCCACCCCACAATTTTCAGAAAAATAGTATGTCGTTTTGAGTCTCTTGTCATCAAAACAAGAAAAGGGAACATAAAGTTTAAAATAATATTGAGATAAAACACCCAGGCATATTGTCCGCTTCTCAACCGCTCTACAAAATATACCGCCTCCTCAGGAATATTGGCATAATAGATCAATAGAAACTGTGAGAACCATATATATGCCCAGAATATGCTGAAAGCAAACATGTATTTACCCAGATCATGAAGATGGCTTGAATTCAGATTGGGCAGATAGCCCTGTTCTCTCAGCCATATTACCAGCAATGTTACTGCCGCGATAGCCGCTACAAACCAACTCGAAAAGACATACCAGCCAAACATAGTGCTGTACCAGTGTGTGTCGATAGAAAGAACCCAATCCCAGGCGGCTGTTGAAGAAGTAACGGCAAAAATAATGATGAAAATGGTTGAATATACACGCATTTTCCTCCAATGGTCATATCCACCTTCTATATCTTCTTTGATCGATTCATTACGGATAAATCTGTACATCATGTACCACAACATAAAGTACACCACCATTCTGATCAGATAGAAGGGCAGATTGAGATAGGCCTTTTTCCCTGCTATGACGGGGTCAAAATTCTCGCCCCCCTCCACATACAACGAACTGTCAAGCCAATGGAACATATGAAAATGACCGGGTCCCGCAAAGTTAGCCAGGCCAAATATGATTAATGTAAGACCGAAAGCTACGATAAGCCATTCACCAAAGGCTTCCGGAATCCGCTTAATGTATGCCGACCATCCAGCCTGAGAAGCATATTGAATGGCTAAAAAAAGCACCCCGGTGAGGGCTATACCTAATACATAAATATTATTGATCCACAGATTGACCCACACTCTGTGCAGCCAGTGAAAATGATTGCCTGCATCTGCTGCCTCTTCATGACCATGCCCGCCAAAGGCAATAATCACAACTCCTATGACAGCCAATACAAGCCCGACCAACTTAATGATAAGCAGCTTCTTTTTAAGAGCGGGTGTAAATACAAATTTATCTTCAGACATGATATTTATGTATTAGTCTTAATTTTGATTCTGTAAAACCTGTACGTATCTCACTATTTTCCATCTCTCTTCCGGTGACACCTGAGATCCGTGCGCCATCATTCTGCCGTATCCTTTCGTAATGACATGAAAAATATGGCCTTCCGGTAAGTCCTTTACCCTGCCCACATTATATGGAGGCACACCGAGAAAAACCTTGCCGACAGGTCCATCGCCATGTCCGGTTTCACCATGACAATGCACACAATATATTTGAAATAGTTTTTTACCTTCCGAAACGATTGCGGCAGTGGAATCAAGCGGATTGGTCAGTATCCTGCCGGCCAGTGCAAAACTGTCTTTCGGGATGCGATATGGCAAGAATCCATCTTCTGTCCTGCTAACAGTATTAGGTACCGGTTCCCTCATATTCATTTTAAAAGGATTATTTGGGTTTGAATTGTAGTATTCTCCCAATCCGTCTTCACGATTGCTCAACCACTTCCCGGCATTTTCATCGGTGACCTGGCTTAACCCTTCATAAGGAACCGAATGATACATATTCGGCGCATATTCCAGCCCGGGGAAATCATTTTTGGCCTTGCAGGACCACAATGACACTCCAATTAATATGAGTAATATGTATTGAATATTGCCTTTATTCATTGTGTTAGCTTTTATTCAAATATTTTTTCATTTATCTCTTCAGCGCCCGTCTCAGCTACTATACCACTAATCTCTTCCTTTCCAATCGAATTTTCATCTATATCAATGGCAATGACATGCTTGTCATCCGTAATGCGGCGATCAAATATTACAGGTCTTTTATATGGTTTCAGATCACTGACAACAAAGAAAGTGAAAACCATGCCCAGCGCACTGAGCAGTACCGTGAGTTCAAAAGTAACCGGAATAAAAGGTGGTAGTGAGGCGAAATCCTTACCGCCGATAATCATCTGCCAGTCATACCCGAGCATCCAATACTGCATGAGAAGCGCCAATGCAAATCCGAGGGTTCCAAATATAAATGCAACCCTTGGTAGCCTGGAACGCTTGTAACCCAATGCATCATCCATTCCATGTACCGGATAAGGCGAGAATACTTCATGAATCTTTATCCCGGCATCCCGGATCCTTTTTATTGCTTTCAAAACAATCTCTTCGTCACCGTAAACGCCTAATATGTAATTTGTGCCTGTTGCCATTTATTTTTCCGCTTTTGCTGATGTTGATGATGACTTGATAATGCTTTTGACCTCCGCCATATTGATGACGGGGAAAAACTTCGCAAACAAGAAAAACGCCGTAAAGAAGAATCCTATCGTAAACAGGTAATCTCCAATATCGTAAAATGTCGGATAAAACATCGCCCAACTGCTGGGGAGAAAGTCCCTGTGCAGTGAAGTAACTATGATCACAAATCGCTCAAACCACATCCCGATATTCACCACGATAGATAATACGAAAGTCGCAATGAGGCTTGTTCTTATTTTCTTAAACCAGAATAATTGAGGTGATATCACATTGCATGTCATCATGATCCAGTATGCCCAGGCATAAGGTCCCGTTGCCCTGTTGAGAAACGCATATTGCTCATATGGTACGCCTGAATACCAGGCCATGAACAACTCTGTCAGATAAGCAATGCCCACAATCGATCCGGTGACAATAATGATGATATTCATATATTCAATATGCTGGATGGTGATATAGTCTTCCAGCTTGTACACTTTCCTTGTAATAAGCATCAACGTCAATACCATGGCAAAACCGGAGAAAACAGCTCCCGACACAAAGTACGGTGGGAAAATGGTGGTGTGCCAACCCGGTATAACTGAGGTAGCAAAGTCAAATGATACGATCGTGTGCACTGAAAGCACCAGTGGCGTAGCAAGGCCGGCCAGAATCAATGCTACTGATTCATACCTCGACCAGTCTCTTGCGCCTCCGGTCCATCCGAAGCTCAAGGCACCATAAATAGCTGCAGAAACTTTATTCTTTGCCCTGTCTCTGATGGTAGCAAAATCCGGGATAAGGCCGATGTACCAGAAAACCAGCGATACCGTAAAATAAGTAGTGATAGCAAACACATCCCATAACAGCGGACTGTTGAAGTTGACCCAAAGTGATCCGAATGTATTTGGCAGAGGCAGCACCCAGTAAGCGCCAAGCCATAATCTGCCCATGTGTATCAATGGAAAAAATGCGGCACATATCACAGCAAAAATTGTCATAGCTTCTGCTGCCCTGTTAATTGACATACGCCATTTTTGCCTGAACAAAAGTAAGATGGCAGAAATGAGTGTACCGGCGTGGCCTATACCAACCCACCAAACAAAGTTGGTGATATCCCAGGCCCAGCCTACCGTCTTATTGAGACCCCATACACCTATTCCCTCCCACAAAGTGAAGAATAAAGTGTAAGTACCAACTGCCAGTACGGAAAGAGAAACTGCCAGAGCCATAAACCACGTTTTGGGTGGCTTCGCTTCAACCCTGACACAGATATCCTGTGTAACATCTCCTACAGTTTTGGCGCCTGTAACTAAGGGATTACGGATCGGTGATACAACTTCCATATATTTTATGCGTTTTCTTCTTTATTTCTGACTTTGGCCAAATACCAGATATTTGGTCTTACATTTATTTCTTCGAGTACGTGATAAGCCCTGTGTTCATGAATTTCCTGCTTATCACCCCTATCCTTTAATTGCAGAACACTGACCACTTTGCTCTCCGGATCTTTGATATCTCCAAATGTGATCGCATCCGTCGGGCAGGCGCTGGCACAAGCAGGAGTGATCTCTCCATCAATGGGTCTGCGGCCTTTCTTCTTGGCCTCAAGCTTGCCGTATTGAATTCGCTGTACACAGAATGAGCATTTTTCCATAACACCTCTGGAACGAACGGTTACATCAGGATTGAGTACCATCTTACCCAGATCGTTGTTCATGGATGTGTTATCGGCAAATTTCGAATTATCATGATATTTGAACCAATTGAACCTTCTCACTTTGTAAGGACAGTTATTGGCGCAATATCTCGTGCCTATACACCTGTTGTAAGCCATTTGGTTGAGTCCTTCTGTGCTGTGCGTAGTCGCTGCAACAGGGCACACTGTTTCACAAGGTGCATTATTACAATGCTGACACATCATCGGTTGGAAAGTCACCTCAGGATTTTCGGCAGCTTTTTCCAGTTCCTTGTTGGAAGTGGCTCCTTTTTCACTGCTGTAATACCTGTCAATCCTGATCCAGGCCATTTCACGGCGATTGATCACTTCCTTCTTGCCAACCACCGGCACATTGTTTTCTGCCTGACATGCCACTGTACAGGCAGCACAGCCTATGCACGCATTCATGTCGATAGTCATGGCCCAGTGATGATTATCATAGGAATGACCTTTCCAAAGAGTGATCTCCCTGGGGGGAACACGCCCGTCTATTTTTTGGTCCCCCAATTTTTTCTCCAGCCCGGTTGAAACTGCTATTGCAGGCCTGTGAAAAGCATGCTCCGGATGATTTTTATAAGTATCTAATGTTGTCTCCTGTACCACAAACTCCCTGTTCATGAAAGTATGGTGAGTCTGCGTCTGTGCTACTTTCGCAGGTTTATTTGTCATGGTCACTGTGACGCCGTCAGTCACATTCATGAGCGGAAGACCATTTTTCTTACTTATAAGGGGGAAAGCATTGACGCCGATATTGTTACCCACTCTCCCTGCTTTGGTTCTGCCATAACCTACGGCCAGTCCTACAGTACCTCTGGCCTGACCCGGCTGTACAATTGCCGGTAAAGTATATGTCTTGTCCCCAACTTTAAGGTCTAAAAGGTATGTGTCGCTTTCAATTAATTCCACGCCTAATTCATTGGCCATTGTCTGACTGATGGTCAGGTAATTATCCCAGCAAGCCTTTGTGATTGGGTCGGGGGTCTCCTGGAGCCATGGGTTATTGGCATGTGTACCGTCACCAAGGGCAATGGTTTCATACAGTGCAAGTTCGACAGCATTACTGTTTGCACTGTATGTTTTAGATATGGATGAAGCCGCAGCATTGACATCCCCGCCAAACGTGATCATTTCCATGGTCACAGCCATCGGGTTGAGCGAATATACCCCATCAAACAAGCATTTGTCAAAAAAGCGGGTAAAATCGGATTCTTTATTCTGTGTTGAAAAGAAATGCTCTTTCCAGTAATTCTTTACAAATTCATAATAGTCCACATTGTTATTCCCGGCCCATGTCAGTAACGACACCTCTGCCTGCCTTGTATTGAACAGCGGCGATATAGCCGGTTGCTGGAGGCTGTATTCCCCCTCCGACGGATTGGCATCACCCCATGACTCGAGATAATGATGGGTAGCAGCAACATAATCCGTGCTGGTGGCAGTCTCATCCTCCCGCTCACACAAGCTGACTTTCAGATTTATTTTCTCAAGCGCAGCTTTAATCTTTTCACCCTGATAATAGTCATAAACCGGATTGCAATTCATGAATATTACCCCCTGAATTTTACCGGCACCGAGATCTGAAACAAATTGTCTCATCTTTTCATCATCGCCCTGCCTGAAGTACACAGGAGATTTCAGGTCAATAGTAGATCCGATATTTTGCAGCAGATCATTGATCGCATTCACCACCACTTGTACGTTGGGATCATTACTGCCGGATACGACGAGTGACCTCCCCCTGTTGGCCCACAGATCATTAGCGGCCTTATCCAGATGATCAGCTTTCACAGGTGAAGTAGCTAAGGCGGGTTTACCCGCTTTTGAAGCAAGTAAATTGTAAAGCGTCGTAACTGCAAGCCCTTCAGCAGATGGTTTAATGGGTGCCCTATAATCTGCATTGGCGCCGGTCAATGACAAATTAGCCTCAAACTGGTACAATCTCGACATGGTCTTTTTACCATTTTCGAGCTTCCTGTTTTTGATAAAATCCGCGCTGTACCTTATCGGGTTGATCCATGTTCCGAGGAAATCAGCACCAAAGCTCACCACAATATTTGCTCTGTCAAAGTGATACGTTGGGATGACGGCCCGACCAAACGATCTCTCATTGGCCTTAACCATGCCGTAAGCCGATATGGGATCATACATTACAAGGTCAGTCCCCGGATATCTTTCTATAAATTTATCAATAGCTGCCTTGGTGGAAGGGCTCAATATTGTTTTACTCACAATCCTTATCTGTCCTCCTCCTGATACGATACTCTCCAGTTTAGTTTTCACCTGGCTGTCGAGCTCTTTCCATTCTACAGCGGAGCCATTTATATAAGGGCCTGTAAGTCTGGCTTTGTCATATAATGAAAGGACGGATGCTTCGACCTGAACACTGGTGCCGCTTCCCGTCACATTCGACAACTTGTTAGGTTCAATTTTTATTGGTCGTCCTTCGCGCGTTTTTACAACAATACTGGCATAATTTCCCCCATTGGTATAGGTCGATGCATAATAATTCGGAATCCCCGGATCGATCTCTTCAGGTTTGTTCAGATAAGGAATGGCTTTTCTTACCGGTGCTTCGCATGCTGCCAGAGAAGCCGCTGCAAGACTGAAGCCCATCAGCTTGAGAAAATCCCTGCGTGTACTGCCTCCGTCCTCCTTCAGTTTACCGTCCTCAATTGGCAGTTCCTGTGGAAACTCACGGCTGGCAAATTTAACAAATTCCGGATGGTTGGTCAGTTGTTCTACCCCTTTCCAGTATTGTTTTTTATCTTTTTTCATAAATATCTTATGCGATTATTCTTTCTCGTTTCTTTATTATTAATAATGGCACTTTGAGCACTCAAGCCCACCGATATCTTCTACTACCATAGGCTTGTCTGACTTTTCGGCATGGATTTTCACCAATTTATCATAATAACCGTTGTCGGTTCTTATCTCCGTTTTTCTGTGGCAATCAATACACCATCCCATCGTCAGATTTTCCTGTTGTCTCAGCACGTCCATCTCCTCAACGGGGCCGTGGCATGTCTGGCACGTGATCCCGCCAACTTCAAAATGCTGGGCATGGTTAAAATATGCCAGGTCGGGCAGATTGTGTACTCTCACCCATTCGATGGGCATGTTATTCTCATTAGCATCGTAAATTTTCTGTATCTCCACCGAGGGCTCAGTGGCACCCGTCACCTTATTAATTGATACGTGGCAATTCATGCATATATTCACAGACGGGAGGTTGGCATTTCTGCTCTTTCTCACACCCGTATGACAATAGTTGCAATCGATCTTAAAATCACCGGCATGGACTTTATGTGAAAAGGCAATAGGTTGTGTCGGCGCATAGCCCTGCTGGATGCCGACATTATACAGACCGTCGATCACCGCCTTAAAAATGAACGCGGTGAGTATAAAAGTTGCTACCCACACAAATCCCGGGCTTTTGATGAATTTTCCGAATTCCAGTTCCTGATAAACTATTTCCTTGTCCTCTGCTGATAGTTCCGCTTTCAGCTTCAGATATTTGGTTAGCACAGACACCAGCACAAATAGCACGACAAGTATGAGAACGAGTATTATGAGCAGTAGGACCAAAAAAGTAATGAGCAATCCGGATGATATACCCTGCTCCTGCACGGTTGTCTCAGTAGCAGCTACCGTTACTTTTTCTTCTACCGGCGGTCCTTTAAGTGTCTCGCTTTTAATATATTCGATAATGGACAGGATTTCTTCATCCGAAAAATCGAACGGCGTCATCATCGTCTTGTTGTACTCATTGAAGAGGTTGACGGCATACTCATCGCCTGACTCTATGACTTGTTGTGAATTTCTGACAAATGACTTTATCCATTCAATGGGCCTTCTCTCATATACATTGGCCAGTGGCGGGCCCAGCACTTTACTATGCACAGCATGGCATACCTTGCAATTATTGTTGAATAAGGTTTCGCCGGCAGCAACCATCTCAGCATTCAGTTCCTCCCCCTGAGCCGGAGTCGCAGAACCCGCATCCTGGGCAAAGAGCGATGTGCTTAAAAACTGTAAAAATATGAAAACAATAGCCGGCAGATGCCTCCGGGATTTTGATTTTGCAGACATAGATTGATTATCTTTTTTCAGCAATTTTGAGCTAGGCCTCAATTTTTTAAACCACAAATGTAACAGGTCTCCATTTTTTTTCAAACATCAGCTAAAATCTTAGTGGATTTTTTTAAAATCACAAAAAAGATGCGTCTGATGGCTTAATGAAGCGCTGTTATGAAAATTACAGGTGTTCTTTCAACCTTTTCAAACCGGAACGGTTTTTATCCGGGAAATCCGGTATTCAATCTGTCGGCAAAAAAGATTAAAATATCTTCATAATCAAGTTTGCAGGTCACTTTATTTTATTTCGATGGTCTGCATATCAACCTGTTGCCATACAGGAAATCATAGAAATTATTCCGCTAATTAATCCGAATAATTCGGAAAATAATAAAGGAAATGCTCAAAGCGCTGATAAACACGGAATTGATGGTCACTTGATGAATTTCCATTCCTCAAATCCGGGGCATTATGAAACAAGCGTTTTTCAATGTAAATAATATCAATTACTTACTTGTATCATCGCAATCTTTTCATGAATAATCCAGGTTAACTTACCACGACCACCCAAAACCAGTTGTGAATACGTAGTCTGCCGCTGTGGCTCCCTCCACAGGCTGGTTATCATAATTGATCGTAAGGCCAACGCTGATATAAAAATCAAGGGGAAGGTCGTATTTAGTGTCAAAGTTAAAGTCGATACGCCAGCGGCCTCTTTCGGTAATACCCGGATAGGCGATGGCTTTAGTCAGGAGACTCAGATCACCGATATCATACAGGTTGAGCTCGGTGCCGAAATACATTTCCAGGCTCTGCTTGTCCGGATCTTCGCTCGAAAAAATCTCGGTGACATATGATAATCCTCCGGCAAATCCCCAATATGCATCATTCGTATGAATCAGGAATTTTCCCGCTCCCAACTTTCCGTTAAAACGAAAGTCGAGCCTCTGCTCCGTATTTGACAAAAAGGTGGCATCCACCGGCAGGTACCAATCGCGAGGTAAAAATCGCCTGAAAACCAAACCTCCGTCAGATCGCCTGATCGGTTCAGTATCATCCTGTCTCGAACTGAGCGTGTTATAGGTAGCCTCGATCAGCCACCTTTGGGCAAGGTATCCCACATTGCCCCTGATATTGAGTTGCTTGAAATTGTTGGATTTGGTGAGGTTGAGACCAATATCCACGCCCGCGTAAAGCCTGCTCCAGAAATCCTTTTTTATTGCCCTGAGCTCAACGATTTCCCTGATAGGCACATCTATTTTAATGTTTGCATCCGTTAAAATGCTGACTGTGTTTTGATCCTCACTCGATATTTTTCCGTTGTACCTGTGGCCGTCCTCCGTTGTTATGAGAAAATAGGTTGATGAGTATATCTCCCTGATACCATCCCATTCTATTTTGAAATCGCTGTCGCTGTAATCTGTCTCCATGCCCAAAACTCCACGGTTCAAATCCTTGAATTCTCCTATGAGAATATTGCCATTTTTCAGGATCAGGGAATCGGTCTGGGCATAAGAGCAGTTAAAAACAAACAGTACAATGGATATTATGAAATAACTTTTCATGGGTTTTGATTTAAATTCTGTCCGATAAAGCCGGGATATTTAGGTTATCGAATAACCAATGCTTAATGAATGCAATGAAACAGCCGGAAGCAA
This sequence comes from Cyclobacteriaceae bacterium, assembly GCA_015492915.1. Lineage (GTDB taxonomy): Bacteria > Bacteroidota > Bacteroidia > Cytophagales > Cyclobacteriaceae > JAAUQL01. The sequence continues at coordinate 70 of WGED01000621.1, read as the reverse complement.
TATTTCCAAAAAATCATGAATTTATCATGATTTTCTTTCTGCATTATTAGGCAAAATACAAATAGATAGT
>WGED01000620.1 GCA_015492915.1 Cyclobacteriaceae bacterium | reverse complement strand
TTTACTAAATTCGTAATTAGCCCAAATATTAAAATCATTCATTGAATGATCGAACAAAGCTAAAAATATAGCAAAAGTTCGCGCTAAATCAACAAATACAATCCGTTTGTTCACTATATTCTACTTTTAAACAAGATTATTGAATCACTTGGAAAATAAATTAAGCAAAAACATTAATATTCAACGCCACATGTTTAAGAGGCTCAACATGAATAATCACAATAATCACAATTTTTTCATGAAATTACAATATTTTTTCCTTATAAAATGCAAAATCTTATTTATTTCTACTTTTTGATCGGATAACTATTTTAATTACATTTAAAAAAACCTCCCTAAAATAGCTGTTAGCTTAAATCCTGATAAACACGCTTTTCTTATACATCCACCAGCAGATGTACCACAGGGCAAACCATACGATGGTGCTGAGGACGATGGCTGCGCCCAGTTCACCGGTCCAGCCGAAGAGGGCGTTGGAGAAGGGCAGGAAGACCTTTCGCACCAAATTAGCGCCGCCCACATGGGAAAATAAGTAAATGAACAGAGGGTTCATGCCCACCACGGCAAAAAACAACACGCCTTTTTGATATTTTTTCATGTCAATGAGCCAATAACTAAGGGCAAGGGCCAACAACGACCATCCTCCGCTTGCCAGTACAAAGGTGCTCGTAGATATACGTTTGATGATCGGAGTTACTCCACTAAGGCCATAACCCAATACAAGCCCTGCCAAACCTGCAATGGCAAGGATTTTAAGCTTCTCCTTGTCAGTCTTATTGCTCATCAGCAACATACCGGCTAGCACACCCCAGATAGTATGGGCAGCAGTAGGAATTGCATTAAACATGGCCCAATGTCCACCATCTTCCTGCCCGGAGATCAAAATATTGAACCATGCACCGAAATTATGCCCTGCAACGAAGGGCTGGTTGAAACCTTCCAAAGGGAAAAACCGGTAAATAGCCTCAGTAATGATCAGTAAAAATATTGAAAACACAATCTGGAATTTCACTGATCGATTCATAATAAGCCAGGCTATAAAATAAGTGACTCCTAATTGTGCCAGCACGTTCTGAAAGCGCCATACGATCTTACCCGGATCAATACAGTACAAGGCCCACCCGAGCAACAACAACAAAAGCGATCGCTTGATCACATGTTTGCGGATGCTTCCCTCAGTTGCTCCTTTTCTGCGTCTGTTTGCAAAAGAGAGGGGCATAGCCACACCGACTATGAACATGAAAAATGGCTGGATAAGGTCCCAAAAATGCAATCCCACCCATTTAACATGATGAAACTGCTTTCCAATTGCATAGATGATTGTTCCTTCCAATTCCGGGACGGTGAGGTAATGAAAAAGTTGAGAGAATTCTGCAATAAGCAGAAACATGGTCAGACCCCTGTAAAAATCAAGCGACAACAGACGGCCTGTTTTATTTGTAGGTAAAGCAGTCATGAGATTTTAACGATTTTTTTACTTATGACGGGTGCAAAAGATCATTATTCCCATGCACCCATGAAATTTAATTAATATTCATCATTCAACGCGAATTTTGGCTTTCGCTTCATCCACATTCCCCTTGTGAAATCGGGTATCTCCACCGGCTCGCTGCCTTGTGCGATTGACATTTCCGACAAGGGGGCTATCGCACTCCATGCCGCAGCGTCATACGCATCGAGCGGCGTATTCACTTTGCGTTTTATCGATTCTACAAAAGCATGATCCACAAAAAAGTCCATACCACCGTGACCTGCTCCTGATGCCCTTGCACCATATTTTTTCCATAACGGATGGTCATATTTTTCAAGATACGGTTTGGCGTCTTCCCACTGATGGGCAGGGCTCTTTCCTTCGAGGTAAATGGAATGATTCACATCCATCCAAAGCCCTTGGGTACCCTGGACCCTGAATCCCAGCGAATATGGTCTCGGCAGGTTGGTGTCGTGCTGAACAGTAATAGTTTCATCATTTGCAGTCTTAATGACAGTGGTAATGATGTCACCGAGCTTGAATTTAACTTTAGCATTCGGATGATCCTCACCGGCTTTTTTCACTATGTAATCATGCAATCCTACTGCCTTCGAAGCTGTGGATGTGAGATATATAAATCTGTTACCGTAATTGATATCAAGCATGGATGAAACAGGCCCGAGACCATGCGTTGGATATACATCACCATTCCGCTTGATGGAATGATAAGTCCTCCATCGCGCTTCACCCTTGGCGTTCGGGCCGAATTCCACACCGGGATTGAACTTGACGCCACGTAGATTGTGCTGATATCCGCATTCCATGTGTACAAGCTCACCAAATAATCCCTGGCGCACCATATTTAAGATCGCCATGACATCACGGCGATAATTCACGTTTTCCATGATCATCACGGGCACTTTGGTTTCTTCGTAGGTATTCACCAAATCCCAGCACTCCTCGAGTGTGTTGGCTGCCGAAACTTCCACACCGGCATAAATGCCTGCGCGCATGGCGGCAATGGCCATTTTGGTGTGCCAGACCCAAGGAGTTGCGATGATCACGCCGTCGATATCACCACGCTCATACATTTTCAGGAATGCCGTTTCACTTTCCGTATAAGAAGGGACATCTTTATAACCAGCGCGTTGAAGCATCATTTCAGCTTTTTTGATCGCTTCAGGGTCTATGTCGCAGATTGCTTTCACTTCCACATCATCGCGCTGCAAAATAAGCCCGAGATGTGACCGCCCGCGCCCCCCGACGCCCACAAAAGCCATCCTCACTTTACGATCATCCTTGCCAAAAATAATATTTGGCGTAAAAACTGTCGTTCCGGCTACCACGGTAGCAGAGGTCTTGATAAATTCTCGTCGTTTTTTGTTCATTTCAGTATCGTTTATTTAATGACAGGTTCTATTGAAAATTTAAAAGTGTAATCCTGCGCAGGTATCGAATATTGTCTATATGGCCTGGCGCCCCATGAGTTGTCTCCTGCCACACCCATCATCTTCCAATCTGCCGTCACAAATACCCCGTCCTTTTTCACAATATCGTTGATATGGCGCAAATCTTCATGGGTTTTCTGGTCAAAATCCCCGATGGGATTGTGCAACGCGGAAAAACCGAAAGGCACCTCACTGCTCACCCTGATACCGATGCCATTCTCGTTCACCAGTTCGAACCATCGCACATCGGTCTTGTAACCGTTTTCCTGAGGCCTCACATAATTAAAATACTGATCGGCCACTTTACCCTGATACAGCCCTATGAAAGCACCGCTGTTTCTGTCGATGTAGTTTTCCTGTGGCCCCCGGCCAAACCATGATAAATTATCAAAATTCACGGGCAGTTGCCAGCGCAGGCCGAAGCGCGGCATGTCCGGAAAACCTTTTTCATGAAAAATCGCCTTATTTTCAACATCCATGTGCCCGTCGCCACGGACAAGATAGGTGATGATCTGTTCGCCTTTGACAGGATGCAGATTGAATTTCGTTACAATTTGTACCCTGTCAGGTGCCGTCTGAATAAATTCAATGTCATCCAAAGCAGCATTCTGCGAAATTTCGCGCCACACGCCCAGCCTTTTAATCATGTTGCTCCCCTTGTCGTTGTCGTTGGGCGGGCGCCAGTAGTTGAGCCGCAGGCCTTTTTGCATGAGTTCGAAACCATTGATTTCCCATGAGACCAACCGGCCCGTTGAAGGATCAAAAGTGACTGTAAAATTATCGCCGGTCACTTTACTGCCGTCAATCTTAACTTCCGCAAAATGTTTTTCTTCTCTCACAGCAGGCTTTTTCCAGGGTAGTTCAAACTGCTCATGCGCCACCTCAAAACCTCTCGGCCTGAAAGCCTTATTTTCCCTGAGAATCACCGAAAAGTCAATGAAATATTCCGCACCGGACTTCGGTTTCACTTTCGGAAGGTTTAGATTAATTACCTGATTTTCATGGGGTTTGATCGATAATTCGGGCAGCCTGCCGTGCGCGATCTCCATCCCGTTTTCGGTTATGCTCCAGAGGATTGCATACCCGTTCAGATCGATAAAATCATGCATATTTTTCACTTTTACCCTTCCTTCGGCAAGGTTCTCATCCTCAAACCACACATACTGATATACATGTTTGATCTCCCACATGGCAGGGTGCGGCGTGTAATCCGCCGAAATGACGCCGTTGCACAGGAAATTGCCGTCGCTCGGGGTGCCCTCCGGGCCGAAATCACCTCCGTAAGCCCAATACATTCTGCCCTGTTCATCATATTTTACAAGCGCCTGATCGATCCAGTCCCAGATGTAGCCGCCCTGCAATTGAACATTCCTTTCGTCATAGATCACCCTCCACAGGTCCATCAGGTTGCCGTTGCTGTTGCCCATGGCATGCGAATATTCGGAAATGATCATGGGTTTGGGCTGTTTTTTCGAGGCGAATTTCTCCAGCGTCTTCACACCGGGATACTGCGGACAGAAGATATCCGTATTGTCGCCCATGATGGCTCGCTCATAGTGGACCGGCCTCGAGGGGTCGCGCTGCTTTATGCGTTTGTACACTTCCGTGAAATTGACGCCGTCGCCCGCCTCATTGCCCATCGACCACACGATGACGGAAGGATGGTTTTTGTCACGCTCCACCATGCGTATATTGCGGTCAATATGCGCCGCCATCCAAAGCGGGTCTTTGGCGAGCGAGTGCTTGCCGTAATACATGCCGTGCGACTCGATGTTGGCCTCGTCGGTCACATACAGGCCGTATCGATCGCAAAGGTCATAAAACCGTTCATCATTGGGATAGTGGCTGGTCCTCACTGCGTTAAAATTGAACTGCTTCAGCAACTCTATCTCGCGGATCATCGCCTCCTCACTTATCACATGCCCCCTGAACTGATCATGCTCGTGGCGGTTGACGCCTTTGATGAGCACCCTTTGGCCGTTTATGAGAAACACACCGTTTTTTATCTCCACCTTGCGAAAGCCAATCTTTGAGGATGTCACTTCCTTGAGGTGGCCGTTTTTATCTTTCAGGGTAATGAGCAGGGTATAAAGGTGGGGCGTCTCGGCAGTCCATTTCCATGGATTTTCGACCATTTTTTCGAACGTCACCCTTGCAAGGCCCTCCCAGCCCGGCTTCACTTTCTGCCCGCCGGAAATCACCGTTTTCCCATGGGAATCCAGCAATTTGTATTCAACAAAATGCTCTTCTGCCCTGTGATCCTTTTCCGCATTTTTCAGCTCTACCTCCAGACTGAAAATGCCGTTCTGATAATTCTCATCCAGATCGCCCTTCACGAAAAAATCCCTGATGCGCACCGCCGGGGCAGAATAGAGATACACATCGCGCTCAATGCCGCTGATGCGCCAGAAATCCTGACATTCAAGGTACGAACCGTCGGACCACCTGTAAACCTGCACGGCGAGCACATTTTCACCTTGCTGCAGATAACCGGTAATGTCCCATTCGGCAGGCGTCTTGCTGCCCTGGCTATAGCCAACCTCTTTCCCGTTGACCCACAGGTACATAGCTGACTTTACGGCGCCGAAAACGATGAACACACGCCTGCCTCCCCAGCTTTCGGGTATTGTGAACGTGCGGCGATAGGAGCCTACGGGGTTATAGTCGTGCGGCACCTTGCCGGGATGCTTCGGGTAGATCTTTTCGACAAATTCCATCTCTGGCGAAACGGGGGTGCGGTAGTCTGCAAACTCATACTGATGATTGACATAAATGGGTACGCCATATCCTTCAAGCTCCCAGTTGGATGGAACGAGGATGTCGTCCCATGAAGAAACATCGAATTCATGTCTGAAAAAACCGGCTGGCCTGTCGGACGGCTTGCGCACCCAGTTGAATTTCCAGGCGCCGCTCAGGGATTTGTAATAAACCGAAGCCCTGCGGTCTTTAGTCATCGCAACGGTTTCGTCTTTAAAAGGCATGAAGGTGGCGTGCGGCGCTTCCTTGCTGCGGTCGAACATTTCAGGATTTTCCCAATCAGGCGTTTGGGCCGGAGCAAGCGTTGACAAAGAAAAGAGAAAGAAAAACAGGTATTTTCTCATGACAATTTGCTGATTATGCGCCGCATGTCGGCGAGCCTCTTTTCCCCCTCCTGCGCGAGCCTGAGCTGGTTTCGGGCACGCCGCAGGTTCTGATCGGGATATTGGATCTTATAAT
>WGED01000619.1 GCA_015492915.1 Cyclobacteriaceae bacterium | reverse complement strand
TCAGTACAACGCAATATTTCAAATGATGACGAAATACAAAAAGCGGCCTTACTTCGTCTGGATGAATGTCGGCGAAATATATCTGATCAATTACTTTTGCTGGATGAATATGATCGAAAAAATGGCTATCTGTGCAAAAAATTATACGGTGAGGTTGCTGGTAGCAGGATGCGGCCGTTTGAAGATGGTGTTGCCGGATTTCAACGTATGGTACGTGATCTTTCACGTTCATTAAATAAAGAAGTGATATTGAAGATTGATGGTTTGCAGTGTGCAGTGGACCGGGATGTGCTGGAAAAGATCAAGGCCCCATTGAATCATCTGTTACGTAATTCGATTGATCATGGTATTGAATCCTCCAAAAACCGGGTTGCGGCGGGGAAGGGAAAAATAGCCACCATAAAACTGTCGGCTACTCATACGGGTGGAATGTTACGTATATCGGTGGCTGATGATGGGGGCGGTGTGGATCTTGCTGCTTTAGGTAAGAAGCTGGTTACTAAAAAACTGGTTACGCAAGAAATACTGCCAGACCTTTCCAATGACGAATTACTGGAATTTCTGTTTCTTCCTGATTTTTCCACACGTGATGAAGTCACTGAAGTTTCTGGTCGAGGTGTTGGATTGGATGTTGTTCGGGAAATGGTTAAAGAACTCGGTGGTTCTGTGGTTGTCAATAATTCACCAGGAAAGGGCGCCGAATTTATTTTGAAATTACCACTGACATTGTCAGTAATATCAGCATTATTGGTGGAAATATCCAATGAGCCTTATGCTTTTCCTTTGACCAAGGTGGATCGAATTTTAAAAATAAATACAAAGGATATTATGGAAATGGAGGGGCGGCAGTTTATTGCGTTGGATGGTGAAAATATCGGGCTTATTTCAGCAGCTGAGGTATTGGGTTTTGAACAGGCGGATTCGACAGACAATATGCTGACAGTATTGTTGCTAAGTGACCGGATGGATACTTATGGTGTTGTTGTGGATCGTTATATTGATCAAAAACAACTGTCTGTATCTGCGCTCGATGAAAGACTGGGAAAGGTTCCTAATGTGAGTTCTGTGGCATTGATGGAAAATGGTGATCCATTGTTTATTCTGGATGTTGATGATTTGGTGAGAAGTATAAATTATATGGTGAATGGTGGCGGTTTGGCCGATGTATATCGTGCGGCTGAAAAACATTTGAAGTCAAGTCGTAAGCGTATTTTGGTGGTTGATGACTCGTTGACCGTACGTGAAGTCGAAAAAGACCTTTTATTGTCTAAGGGGTATTTTGTTGACCTGGCAGTGGATGGCATGGATGGCTGGAATGCGGTACGTCGTGTTTCTTATGACCTGGTGATTACGGATGTGGACATGCCGCGCATGGATGGCATTGATTTGGTGAAGTCTATCAAACAGGATTTGCATCTAAAAAGGTTGCCAGTAATGATTGTTTCTTATAAAGATCGTTCAGAAGACCGGCGACGTGGTCTGGATGCAGGGGCCGACTATTATTTAACCAAAGGTAGTTTTCATGATGATACCCTTATTGATGCCGTTGAAGATTTAATCGGTGCGGCAGAAAAATGAGAATTGCTATTGTCAATGATATGCCGTTGGCCATCGAGGGGCTTCGGCGTGCTATTGAGAATACCGGAATCCATCAGGTTGCCTGGACTGCATTTAATGGGAACGACGCCATCGAAGCTTGTCGTGAGGATATTCCTGATTTGATATTGATGGATATTATCATGCCGGGAATGAATGGTGTTGATACTACGCGCGAAATTATGCGGGCATCACCCTGTCCGATATTGTTGGTCACTTCATCGGTGAATACAAATTCAGCCCTGGTGTTTGAGGCGATGGGTTATGGCGCACTTGATGCGATTAACACTCCTGCGCTTACAGGCAGGCGTGCATGTGGTTTGCAATGTCCGTTGTTGAAAAAAATAGCGATGTTGAATGTTCTGACTCAATCGGGGCCGCCCGGTTTTCAGTCACATTTCAATTCTGCACAGTCCAGGGGGGAGCCTTTAATCAATAATAGCCCGCTGGTTGCCATCGGGTCTTCATCGGGCGGACCTCAAGCTTTGGCGACGATTCTTCAATCTATCCCTCATGATTTTCATTCGCCCATTGTTATCGTTCAGCATGTCGATGCCCAATTTGCCAATGGTCTGGCCGAGTGGTTGAGTACTTTGTCGAATATACCTGTGCGCATTGCTTGTGATGGTGATCGGCCCGTAGCTGGGACGGTTTTTCTTGCAGGCTCAGACAATCATTTATTGTTGACCGAAGAAGGCACATTTCAGTATTCACCGATACCTCGTGACACACCATACCGGCCTTCAGTGGATGTTTTCTGGCAATCTCTTGAGCAGAACTGGAAAGGGGCGATAACTGCGGTTTTATTGACTGGAATGGGCAGGGATGGCGCCAAGTCCATGTTAAGCCTTCGACAACGTGGGGCATATACCATTGCACAGGATGAAGAAACCTGTGCAGTTTACGGTATGCCAAAAGCGGCAATTGAGCTGGATGCAGCAATGGCTGTCCTGCCAATTGATGATATTGTGAATTCATTATTAAAAAAATGCTAATGGACACGCTTTGTGGGACGTTAACAGGGACAGGGGTAGTTATAAATGATGCTGATGATATGGGCGAAGTAGGAATGCAATGAGCGATTCAGATGCGATTGTATTGCTGGTTGATGACCAAATGATGGTGGCCGAAGGTATTCGGCGTATGCTTGTGGATGAGCCCGGTATTATTTTTCATTATTGTAGTGATCCAAACCAGGCCTTGGAAAAGGTCATAGAATTACAGCCCACGGTTATTTTGCAAGATTTAATTATGCCTGATATTGATGGCTATGCCTTGGTTGATGCCTATCGAAATAATCAAAAAACGAAAAATATTCCGGTAATTGTTTTGTCAACAAAAGAGGACCCGGAAGACAAAAGCCTGGCGTTTGAACGAGGGGCGAATGATTATCTTGTAAAGCTGCCCGATAAAATTGAACTGGTCGCACGGATTTGTGCACATTCCAAAAGCTATTTGACACAGTTGCAAAGAGATGAGGCATTCAAGGCATTGCGGGATCTGCAATCCGAGCTGGAAAAAAACAATGTCGAATTACAAAAATTGAGTAACCTCGATGGATTGACCGGTATTGCGAATCGTCGTAGCTTCGACGAATTTATTAGCAAGGAGTGTTTACGTTCTGCGCGCGAAAACACCACTCTCTCGCTCATTCTCATTGATATCGATTTTTTCAAGCCTTTTAATGACAATTATGGCCATCTTGCTGGTGATGGCTGTTTACGCCAGGTGGCTGCTGCATTGGATGAAATGGTTCATCGTCCTGCTGACCTTGTTGCACGCTATGGCGGAGAAGAGTTTGCCGTGGTTTTGCCAAATACCGACATTGATGGCGCGAAAAAACTCGCGAAAAAACTATGTGAAAAAATTCGTTCATTAAAAATCCCGCATGAATTTTCTGAAGTGACAAACCATATTACTGTGAGCCTGGGTATTACCAGCGGGGTGGCGTGTGAGGGGATTTCGCCTTCAGATTTAATATTGCAGGCAGACAAGGCTCTTTACCTGGCGAAAGAGCTGGGCAGGAATTGTTACAAAATATCAAAGGGAAATTGACCCGATTGTTTTTATCGGTCGTTGCGGGTATATCCAGCTTACTCAGTTTTTCTCTATAAATCCTTATGAGGCCGTTTTTCTACTGGATGCTTCCTCTGTGGGTGTGTGCACCCTTAATAGCAGGCAGTTTTTTCCGCTGGCAATCAGCCGGTTATTTTCCTGTTT
>WGED01000618.1 GCA_015492915.1 Cyclobacteriaceae bacterium | reverse complement strand
TTGCTACTCGCGTATAACGCCGCACTAGCCACAGCACCAACATCGTCAAATAATACCGTCGTGGTGGATGAAGATCAGGTTTATACTTTCACCATTGCCGATTTTAATTTTGCCGATGCTGACGGAAATAACTTTGCCAGCGTGAAAATCGTCACGCTCCCCATAAAAGGCGCCCTCTCTGTAAATGGCGTCACACTCAATCCCGGAGATGAAAATACCATCGTTTCCGTAACCGATATCTCTGCCGGCGGCCTGAAATTCACGCCTGCGGCAAACGAAAACGGAACTGCTTATGCCAGTTATAACTTTACAGTTATTGACGATGCCAGTGAGGAAAGCATTCAATACACGATGACCATCGACGTGACACCACAAAGCGATCCCCCGACATCCCAGGACAATACCCTCACGCTTGACGAAGATAATTCGATTACTATTACGGTAGCTGATTTTAACTTTTCCGACATCGATGGCGACACTTTCGCCAAAGTGTTGATTGAAACCACTGTCGGTCTGGGTAGTCTGACAGATGGTGGTGTCACCGTTAATAACGGGCAGGAAGTTACTTATGCCTCATTGAATGCCGGGAATCTGGTTTTTACACCTGCTCCAAACGGAAGCGGGCTGCCTTATACAACTTTCACTTTTAAGGTATTTGATAGCAGTGGACAAAGCTCTGTCTCACACACTATGACTTTTAATGTAAATTCCATCAATGACCTGCCGACATCAGCGAATAATACCGTAAATGTCGATGAAGACAATTCAAGAGCCTTTGCGGCAACCGATTTTCCGTTTTCCGATGTTGATGGTGACCTCCTGGCAAGCATTGAAATATCAACCTTAAATATAACCGGCTCCTTACAGTTCAATTCGGTTGACGTGACTAACGGCCAGATCATCAATGCCCCGGATTTATCTAATCTGATTTTTACGCCATTACCTGATGAGAATGGCGCAGCCTATGCCACTTTTGATTTCAGAGTAAATGACGGTACGGATTTTAGTACATCGGCTTATACCATGACGATAGATGTTAATCCCGTAAATGACCCTCCGACCATAGATCCTGTCACGGATCCAGCACCAATCTACGAAGATGCAGCACAGCAAACCATGACCCTGACGGGAATTTCTGCCGGTGGAGGAGAAAGTCCTCCCCCAACTGTTATGGCAGTTTCGTCTAATACAGCATTGATTCCAACGCCGTCAGTAAACTATGATAGTGGCACCGGGACGGCTGATGTCACTTATACCCCTGTCGCTAATCAAAACGGAACCGCTACCATTACCGTGACGGTTGATGATGGAAATTCCACTGTTTCAGAATCATGGTTAGTGACTGTCAATGCCGTAAATGACGAGCCGACCGTCGACCCTGTTGCCAACCAAACGACCAATGAAGATCAGGCGTTAATTGTTAATCTGACAGGCATTACGCCCGGTGGAGGGGCAGATGAGACTTCTCAGTTTCTTACTATAACAGCCATTTCAAGCGATGCCGGTATTATACCTGACGGTAGTGTAAATTATACACAGGGCAATTCGACCGGATCAATTACATTTAATCCTGTTGCCAATGCCAACGGAACGGTCACTATCACACTCACTATAACCGATGATGGCGGCACTACAAATCCGGGAGACGATGACACAAAAATATCAACCTTCACAATCGATGTAATCAAAATAAATGACCCTCCTGTCATTGACCCGATCGCGGATCCGGCAGCCATAGACGAGGATGCAGGATTACAGTCAGTGAGTCTGACAGGAATTGATGATGGAGATCCGGAAGAGAATCAAACTATTACCATCACAGCCACATCCGGCAATACGGCTTTGATTGATGTCGTAAATGTCAACTACACTTCACCCAATTCTACGGCGACGCTGACTTATACACCACTAGCCAATGCTTATGGTTCGGCACTGATCACGGTAAACGCCAATGACGGAGGCCTGACAACTACTGAAACTTTCACCGTGCAAGTTAATCCGGTCAACGACCCTCCTACGCTCGACCCGATACCTGATCCCGCAGCTATCAATGAAGATGCTGCTCAGCAATCGCTGGCACTTTCCGGTGTGGGCCCGGGGCCGAATGAAGCCACACAAAACGTAACGGTTACTGCGACATCAAATCAACCCGGAATAATACCGGATCCGAGCGTGGTTTATAGTGCGGGAACCTGGACGCTTTATTACCAGCCTGAACCCGATCAATATGGTGACGTGATCATTACAGTAACGGTAACAGATGATGATTCAAATCAGAAAAGCACCAGTCAGTCATTTACCCAAACAGTAATCAGTGTAAACGACCCTCCGACACTTGATCCTATTGGAAATTTGGCAATTAATGAGGATGCAGGATTACAAACAGTGGCACTCAGTGGCATAACCGATGATGGTGAACCACCAAAGAACCTCACTGTAACTGCTACATCCAGTGATGTTTCCATAATCCCCGATCCTGTAATAAATTATACCTCTCCCAACGCAACAGGAAGCATAGAATTTACACCTGTCCCCGATGCATTCGGCACAGTAACCATTACCGTCAGGGTAACTGACAAGGATGGTGCCTTTACAGAGCAACCCTTCTCGGTAAGCATTGCAAATGTCAACGATCCTCCCACAATGGATAATATTCCTGCACAGCCCGATATTCTTGAAGACGCAGGAACTCAAACTATTAATCTGACAGGTATCTCGCCGGGGCCTAATGAACCCGAATCACTCACAACAACTGCTTTCTCAAGCGACCCGGCAATAATCCCCGACCCTACGGTTTCTGTTTCTGGAAGTAGCGGCACACTCACCTACACACCGATTGCCAATGCCAATGGAACTGTGACATTAACGGTCCGGCTTGATGACGGACAAGCTATCACAGAAAAAACTGTTGACATCACAATTCTTCCCGTGAATGATATTCCTGTCTTTGACATACTTGGCAATCAGGCAGTAAGTGAGAACTCAGGGTTACAGACAGTTTCAGGATTTGCTTATAATATCGACGATGGTGATATTGAAGATCAGGCACTAACATTTCAAACCACGTTGGGTACATCTTCCGGAACTCTGACATTTGATACACCGCCAACCGTTGATGTCGCAACCGGTGATCTCGTATATGAAGCTACACCCAATACTAACGGTAATGTAACGGTAACTTTAACCCTGAAAGATAATGGTGGCACTGCCAACGGCGGAATTGATGAATCCAGTAAGGATTTTGTTATCTATGTTACTGCTGTAAATGAACCTCCAACCTTTACATTAAATGGTGACCCCGCCACAGTCAATGAGGACGCCGGTGCTGTGACTGAACCGGGATACGCTCAAAATATCGACGATGGAGATCCGGAATTGAATCAGCCAATGCAGTTTGTATTGAGTAAGCTGTCCGGTGATCTGACCTTTGCTGTTGATCCCGCCATAGATGTTAATACAGGTGACCTTACCTATACTCCCGCTGATAACGCCAATGGCACGGCGATCATTAACGTTTACCTTGAGGAAACAGATGCCGGAGGAGAGGTAAGCCAGACACAGCAGTTTACCATTACGGTACAAGCCGTTAATGACCCTCCGGTAGGTGCTGATGAAACCATAGTGATGAATGAAGACGAAGTCTATGTTTTTCAGCAGACCGACTTTACCTTCTCTGATATCGACAACCACAACTTCGCGGGAATTAAAATTGCCGGCCTTCCACTTAAAGGCGATCTGCTGTACAATGGAAGCCCTGTCTCACTTGGTCAGGAATGTCCTGATATTACATTGTTGACATACAGCCCGATATCTAACGAATCAGGGACAGCTTATACAACATTTACCTTTAATGTAAGGGATGAAAGCGGTGACCTAAGTCTCTCGAGCTATACCATGACGATCGACGTGACTCCCCAACCGGACAATCCGGTAGGAGCAGATAATTCAGTCAACACAAATGAGGATGTGAATTATGTTTTTGCTATATCGGATTTCCCGTACAGCGATCCGGACAACGAGGCCTTTGGTGGTATAATCATTCAAACTAACGTATCGAAAGGAAGTCTGCTTGAGAATTCTGTCGTTATCACAGCTTTTCCTAAAACCATCGCCGATGTCACAAAACTTGAATTTCAACCTCTGGCAGGAGAAAACGGCACTCCATATACTAGTTTTACATTTGATGTTGTCGATGCCGGTGGTGCTACTTCAGAAGGAGACGGCCCTTACACAATGTCAATCAATGTGGGTGCCGTAAATGATCCACCGATTGGCAGTGATGAGAGCATCACTTTCCTGGAAGATCAGACTTATACCTTTCAGGTTGCAGATTTTACTTTCAGCGACCCAGATGGGCATACTTTTGACGGAATACAGATTACGGAAGTTGAGACCTCCGGCTCGCTTCAATACAATGGTGTAGATGTAAATTCATTGGATATTTGCCCTGATGTCACGTTACTGACATACACTCCCCCGACTAATCAAAACGGATCAGCACTCGCTACTTTCAGATTTAAGGTGAGGGATAATTCTACCGAGCTAAACACAAGTGTAAATGATTATTTAATGACCATTAACGTGACCAGTGTTAATGACGCACCTGTCTTTTCGATCACTGAGGACCCTCCGGGGATAAATGAAGACGAGGGGGCCCAGACAATCACTGCTTTCGTAACTGGAATCGATGATGGGGATGTAGAAGCAAACCAGTCTCTTTCATTCACACTCACTCATGACCCCCACCCCACTTTAACTTTTACTGCCGAGCCATCCATCGATCTTAGTGGTACACTGACGTATACGCCAGCACCAAATGCCTATGGAGTTATAACGATTAATGTATATCTTAAAGACAATGGGGGTACTGCAAATGGTGGCATCGATCAGAGCAGCACACAGCAGTTCACCATATCAGTAAGCCCGATCAATGATCAGCCTACTCTTGATGATATAGGGGGGGGCTTTACTTTAAACGAGGATGCATCAAATTATAATGTAAACTTGTCGGGTATCGGTACGGGTGCGTCAAATGAGACACAAACCATTACTGTTACAGCGGTTTCATCCAATACAGGTATTTTACCAAATCCTGCAGTAAACTATACATCCCCGAATGCCACAGGGACTCTAACTCTTAATCCGTCACCCAATGCTTATGGCACGGTCGATGTCACAGTTACCGTTTCGGATGGCCAATCAACCAATGGATCCATCACCAAAAGTTTCCAGGTTATAATTAATCCGGTTAATGACCCGCCCACCCTCGATGCAATTAGTGATCCGGCACCAATTCTGGAGGATGCAGGACTTCAGACTATCGACCTGACCGGAATATCTGCCGGCCCCAATGAAACACAAACATTAACGGTAGTCGCTGAATCCGATAATACCACCTTGATCCCCGATCCGGATGTCAATTATACCTCACCGGATGCAATTGGCAGCCTTTCATATATCCCTGTGCCGGACCAGTCAGGTACGGCCATCATCACAGTCACAGTTACGGATGATGGATCTTCAAATAATACTGTTCAGAGACAATTTACAGTTACGGTCGACCCTGTCAATGATCAACCCACTTTAGATGATCTGCCCTCCACGCCTATTGCACTTAACGAAGATGCCGGACAACAAACACTTTTACTTACAGGAATTTCAGCAGGCGGTGATGAAACACAAACATTAACCCTGACAGCTGTCTCCGAATTTCCAGATATAATACCAAATCCCACTATCGGAGCCGTTAGCAACGGACAGGCAACGTTGACATACACGCCAAATGCTGATAAATACGGCCTTGTGAAAATAACAGTTACCGTAGATGACAATCAGCCTGAAAATAATACGATTTCCAAAGACTTTTATGTTGACATAGCTTCAGTCAACGACCCCCCGACACTCGACCCCATTGCAGGTTCCCCTTTTACGATTAACGAGGATTCACCAACGCAAACAGTTTCATTGACGGGAATATCTGCAGGTGGAGGGGAGACACAAACACTTTCTGTTTATGCTGTTTCCAGTGACGAAACAATTATCCCGCCACCATCGGTGAGCTATACGCAAGGTAATACGACCGCCTCGCTATCTTATACCCCTGAGCCGGATAAGTCGGGTTCGGTAACGATCACTGTTTATGTCGATGATCTGAGCGGGACCAATAATCTGATATCCCGCACATTTACTGTACAGATCAATGAAATCAACGATGCTCCAACACTAAATGATATTATCCCACCGGGCGATATATTAGAAGACGCACCACAGCAAACCGTGACGTTGTCAGGAATTACCGCCGGAGGAGGAGAAACACAAACACTTACCGTCACTGCTAAATCACTGCAGCCTGCCATTATTGGAGATCCTCAGGTAAATTATTCAGGTAATACTGACGCAACGCTATTGTTTACACCTTTACCAAATGCTTACGGCCTGGTAACCATCGAGGTGACGGTTGACGACGGTCAAGCCACCAATAATCAGACAACAAAAACCTTTCAGGTAAATGTAGTTCCTGTGAATGACCCCCCAACCATTGATGATATAGCCTCCCCAGTGACTCTAAATGAGGACGCTGGAACTCAAACCATTGAACTGACGGGAATCACCTCCGGGCCAAATGAAAATCAAACACTAATCATTACTGCTACTTCGGATAATACAGCTCTGATCCCTAATCCTGTGATTCAGAATAAAACCACTACTACCAGAGACCTTATATTCACTCCTGTCGCCGACGCCAACGGATCAGCGGTGATTACAGTCACGGTTAATGATCAGCAGGCCTCTGACAATATCACGACTAAAACATTTACAGTTGAAGTACTGCCAGTTAATGATGCTCCGACATTTGATATTCAACCGGATGCTAATGTTACGGAAAATGCAGGACCGGTTACTATTGACGAATTTGCAACTAACATTGATGACGGTGACCCGGAATTAACACAATCCCTGACCTTTGATTTAAATGTTTCTGGTAGCCTGGCATTCAAGACACTACCATCTTTAAGTGCTGCGAATGGTGCTTTGACATTTGAAACTGCTGCCAACAGCAATGGCACAGCGGATGTGACGGTCACATTGACAGATGACGGATCACCTTCTGCCACAAGCGTAGTAAAATCGTTTAAAATCAATGTTTTGCCCATAAACGGGAAACCATCATTCGATTTAAACGGAGATCCCCCCGCAGTAAATGAAGATGCCGGACTTATTACGGTAAACGCATTTGCCCAAAACATCGACGATGGTGATCCCGAGTTGAATCAAAGCCTTACATTCCAGCTTAATAAAATTAGTGGCACCCTCACTTTTCAGACAGCCCCTCAGATTAACGCCACTTCAGGAGATCTCACTTATCAATCATCAGTCAATTCAAACGGTTCTGCGCTTATAAGTGCGACTCTTTCAGATGGAGGCGAAACGAGCGAACCGCAGTATTTTACCATTACTGTCAATGCTTTGAACGATCCTCCGACTGGCGCCGATGAAACAGTGACAACCCTTGAAGACCAAGCTTATATTTTCAAAGTTTCGGATTTCACATACAATGATCCTGAAAATAATGCTTTCAGCGGAGTTCAGATTGTTGCATTGGAAAGCAACGGTGATCTTGAATACAACGGGACAGACGTCACGTTAAATCAAATTTGCCCTGATGTGACATTGCTTGTTTTTAAACCGGAGTTAAACGGCACAACACCCTCTGAGTTCAGCTTTAAGCTAAGAGACTCTGACGGAGCCCTCTCCGACATTGCTTATAAAATGACGGTCAACATTACTCCTGTCGATGATAATCCGACAAGTGCACCTGCTGAGGTTACCACTCAGGAAAATACTGCCTATACCTTTAGTAAAAATGATTTTCCTTTCAGTGATCCGGATGGCGACTCCTTTGTCGGTATCCGGATATATTCTCTTGAGACAAGAGGTGACCTTGAATACAACGGGACAGATGTATCAGTAGGTACAGAAATAACAAATTTTGCCCAACTCCGGTTTATACCTGCGCCATATCAGAATGGAAATCCATATGCCACTTTTGAGTTCCAGGTCAAGGACAGTAAAAATGCTTATTCTACAGCATACACTATGTCCATCGTTGTGGGAGCCGTAAACGACCGGCCGACAGGAAGCGATGAGCAGATCACCATTCTCGAGGATGAGGTTTATATTTTCAAGGCCTCTGATTTTACATTTAATGATCTGGACGGGGATCAGTTTGACGGCATCTTAATAGTATCATATGAGACGGATGGAGATCTTGAGTATAACGGGGCTGACATTACCGGCCTGCCTACAATTTGTACGGATGTAACCAAACTTGTATTCAAACCAAATCCCGATGAAAACGGTACTGGTTATTCCTCTTTTGACTTCAAAGTCAAGGACAACTCCAATACACAAAACATAAGTGCTGATGCATATACGATGACGATCAATGTAACAGCCGTCAATGATCCGCCAGTCTTTACCATCACGAGTAATCCTCCGGCAATTAATGAGGACGCTGGATTGCAGACAGTAGCTAATTTTGCATCATCAATCAATGACGGTGATCCGGAGCAAACCCAAACTTTAACTTTCAGTTCGCCGCAGCTAACCAACAGTACCGGTACTCTGACATTTTCTGCCAACCCACAAATTGATGTAACAGGCACACTTACGTATCAAGCTGCAGCTAATACCTACGGTACTGCAACCTATTCAGTCTTCCTCAGAGATAATGGGGAGACAAGCAATGGCGGGCAGAATCAAAGTACTCCCCAAAATTTTACTATAACTGTAAACGGTATAAATGACCCGCCGACCATAGATCCTGTAGCAGATCGACCTGCCATTGCCGAGGATGCGGGCATGCAAACAGTAAACCTGAATAATGTAAGCGCCGGCCCCTTTGAAAATCAGCCTATTTCTATCACGGCAGTTTCCTCAAACACCTCACTGATACCTCATCCAACGGTTAATTATCAAAGCCCCAATACTACTGGCTCATTGACCTATACACCTGTGGCAGATCAATGGGGCACAGCTACGATCGAAATAACAGTTAACGATGGTCAAAGTACCAACAACACAATAATTGAAACATTCCTGGTCACTGTTAACTCAGTAAATGATCCTCCAACATTGGATGATATCCCGGATCCCAATCCGATACCTGAAAATTCAGGAACCCAGACGGTCACCCTGACAGGGATTACCGCAGGAGGTGGGGAAAATCAAAGCGTGATTCTTTCCGTGACTTCGAGTAATACAACACTGATACCCACACCGACACTTACCTATTCCGGTGGATCTACAGCACAACTTTCTTATACTCCTGTCGCCGACAGAAACGGAACATCAACTATTACCGTCACTGTTGACGACCAAAACGGAGGACAAATTACCAAATCCTTTGTGGTGTCGGTAAGCCCCGTTAATTCACCACCGACTTTAGATCCTATTGCTGATCCGGCTCCTATAGCAGAAGATTCCGGGCCACAAAATGTGCAATTGACAGGGATTTCTTCCGGGACCAATGAGGATCAGCCTTTAACTATATTTGCCGAATCAAGTAACACGGCCCTGATTTCAATTATTACTATCAATTATACCTATCCTTCAACAACGGGTACTTTAACATTTACCCCCAACAGCAACCAATTTGGAACTGCCATTATTTCTGTGACGGTAGATGACGGCAGCCCTGCAAATAACCAGATAACTCAACAATTCAAAGTAGAGGTAACCCCTGTAGCTGATATGCCTTCGGTGACTAATGCGATTACCAATGAAGGAGAGCAAACAACCGATGGTTTGGTTATTGAAAGAAATGTAAATGACGGTAATGAAGTGACTTATTTTAAAATTACCAACATCATGAACGGCACGCTGTTCTATGGGGATGGTGTCAGAGAAATTCAGGAAGGAGAATTCATCCCGTATGATCAGGCTAGTTCTGGGTTGCGTTTTACCCCTAACTCCAAACTTGACGGTAGTTTTAACGTACAAGCTTCCCTGACCAATCATGACAGCGGACTTGGAGGAGGAATAGCTACTGCCATTATCGTTGTCAATGCTATCCCGACAACAACCGATCTGCCAAATCTGACACTAAATGAGGATTCGCCACAGCTTGTATTTGACCTTTATCAAACTTTTGATGATGAAGAAGATCTGGACATCAATCTGTTGTTTGAAGTGAGCAATACCGCTCCGGACATCGTCACGGCATCTATTTCAGGTCAGACGCTTACCATTACTTTCCTTAAGGACAAGAATGGTACGGCATTCATTACTGTAAAATGCACTGATACAAACGGAGCTTTTGTAGAAGATCTCATTGAATTGACCGTAGTTCCTGTGAATGATCCGCCGGCATTTACCAGTGATCCTGTTTTAAGTGTTGATCAGGACAGCAACTATAATTATGCCGTAGTGACAGAAGATGTGGAAGGTGATGTGCGGTATTTTGAATTAAACGGGCCGGCCTGGCTCCTGCTTGAAGATAACGGCGATGGTACGGCAACCATCACAGGAACACCCGGACAAGCTGATGTAGGTGACCACTTAGTTGAGATCACCGTTCTTGAAACTGTATCCGGTCTGAGCATAACGCAAACATATACATTAACAGTAAACAATGTAAATGATCCGCCGGCTATCGTCAGCGACCCTCCCACTACGGCTACCGAGACAGAAAAATATGAATATCTCATAGAAGTAGCAGATCCTGATGCGAACGACAGTTATATGGTATACCTCGACCCGGCTTCAAAACTAAACTGGCTTGTACTTTCTACTCAGGCACCTTTCGTCCTCGAAGGATTTCCTCCTGTGGGTTCTGCGGGTACTTATACCATAAAGCTCATAGTGATTGATGCCGGGGGCCTTGTCGGCGAACAGATTTACACACTGGTGGTGAACGCACAAAATATTCCGCCGGTAGTTCAAAACTTCCCGGTCAACGGACTTATTGAAGACCAGTCCTACACCTTCTCCATCGAAGAATTTACCAATGCATTCAGCGATGCTGACCCGGGAGATGAACTGGTGTTCATAAAAATCGTGGAATTACCAATCAACGGTTCTCTTTTTCTGAACAACAAATTGGTGAATGAAGGAGACACAATTTATCGGGCGGATTTAAACAAGCTCGTATTTAAACCTGATGACAACTATTTTGGCCTTAATTTCTTTACATGGACCGCATCAGACGGCAAGTCACTTGCATTAACGCCGTCCAGGGTTGACATCAATATACTCCCTGTTGATGATCCTCCTCAGATCATTAACCTGGAAACCAACCCGGTAGAATATGAATTCGGCGATTTCAATATTTTTATCACTGATAATGCAGAAGTAGTGGAAGTAGATGACGGAAGAATTGCATGGGCGGAAATTGCTATTTCGGGAAATTACGTTTACGGGCAGGATTCATTAGCCATTCTCGATTCCTTTACCGGAATTACAAGTCGTTGGAATGATACAACCGGTGTCTTGACCATAAATGGTCTTAAGAGTGCTGCGATATATCAGGATGTCATCCGCTCCTTAGTTTACGTCAACCAAAAAAGATTTGCACCTAACACCAAAACGAGGACTATCAGAATAGTTGTTTCCGACGGTGAATTAACAAGTACACCCGTTACCCGGGATGTCACCTTCCGTGATACCTTTGTCGAACTTGTTATTCCGACAGGTTTTACGCCAAACAATGATGGTGTAAACGATACGTGGGAAATTGATAATATTCAGAACCATGAAGACGCAATAGTCAGGGTGTATACGAGAGAAGGAGTGCTGATTTACGAATCCGTCGGTTTTTACAAAGAATGGGACGGCACATACAATGGGGAAATCGTAAAACCGGGCGTATATTATTTTACCATTGATATTGTAAAATTTGAAAGGAAATTTACAGGATCATTAACAGTTTTAAGATAATCGTAAAGTGAAAAAATGCCTGATTTTCATATCGTTAGTTTTTAGTTCCACGTTACTGTTTGCACAGGACAATTTCTATTTCAGCCAGTATTTTCAGGTTGGCCCTGTGCTCAATCCGGCTATGACAGGCGTAGATAATTTCCTTGATATCAAGCTCAACTACAGAAATCAATGGTCAGGGTTTAGCGGGGCTCCATCATCAAATTATTTTGGAATAAACGGGTATTTACAAAAGGAAACCCAGGAAGCGTACAAACAATATTCACTGCGGACGAGTGATCCGCAATACCTTGACAAGCTGCCCGGTAAAGAAATATCTCTCGGCGAAAGGATAAGGCATGGGATCGGCGGGGTTGTTGTGTATGACATTCAGGGACCTTATGAACAAATCAACGGAAATATCAATTATGCCATGCACCTGCCTGTGGGCAAAAAAGTAAAGCTTTCCATTGGCATTGCTGCCAGCATTGTAAACCAACGAATCAATCTTGAAAAAATCACTTTAAAAGACCCCGACAACGATCAGTTTTACCAATCTCTTCTTGCCAACGGAGGCAAAAACACTTATATCGACATTAATCCCGGAATGTTGTTTTACGGCGATCATTTTTATCTGTCTTACTCAATTCAAAGTGCACTACGATTCGCAATTTCAACGGACGATTTGGACTATGGGAAAAATGAAACGGGACAAATAATTATGGCAGGACTTAGTATCAATCTGAGCTCGACAGTAAGACTATTACCATCAGGTCTTTATAATTTCAATCAGCGATATGATAACGTATGGGAAGGCGGGGCTAAACTTCTGATCAGTGAAAAGATCTGGGCCGGAATGTCTTATAGAAGCACTTCTACAATGATATTTATGGCAGGTATTTATATTAATAATTTATTTAATTTAGGCTATTCTTATGACTATCAGGTTTCCGAATTGAATAATTATTCCAATGGGAGTCATGAAATAACCCTAGGCCTCATGTTATTCAAAAAGGACCTGAAGGCTCCATTTTTATGGTAAAATCAATGAAATATTTAAACTCCGGCTTTCTTCACACCCTCTACCTTGTTTTGTTGGTGGGATTATTCATGTGTTTTTCAAGTCAATATTCAGACGCACAGGTTTACTTATTCAGTCCACCCGTCAAACTCGGTGAAAATGTTAACAGCCCGGCAGAAGAGAGCATGCCACTGATATCACCCCTTGGCGACAAGTTGTATTTTGTCAGGACTTTTTATGAGTTTAATATCGGTGGGAAATTATCGGGACAAGATATTTGGGTTTCAACCCGCAATGAGCTGGGACAGTGGGAGCCTGCAACCAATCAACTAATAAATATTAATAACCAAAGAAACAATGCCGTAATAGGATTCAATACCGATGGCACAGCATTATATCTGTTAAATTCCTACAGACCAAATACGACTAAAATCCATGGCATAGCAAAATCGATCAGAGTAGGAAATGAATGGTCAAAACCTTATGATATCAGAATCACAGGCCTGGAATCAGAAAATTCGTTTATCGGATTTTATATGAATCCGACCGAAGATGTGCTTTTCATCTCGATGAATGCTCCGGGATCTTATGGAGAGGAAGACCTCTACGTGAGCATAAAAGGTGAAAATGGTCGTTGGAGTAAACCCGAGAACCTTGGCGCCACCATAAACACAAAAGGCTTTGAAATATCACCATATCTGGCTCCGGACGGAGAGACTTTATTCTTTTCCAGTGATGGCCACGACGGGTTCGGTGGCGCCGATATATACATGGCAAAGCGGCTGTATGACTCTTGGATCATCTGGACCAAACCTATAAATCTCGGTAGTGATATCAATTCCGAGGGTTTTGAAGCATATCTAAGTATTTACGACAACAAAGAAGCATATTTTGTCAGTAACAAAGGGGGTGAGTTTGCGGATATTTATATGTCGGAGATTATCCTTAAAGAAGACAAAATTGAAGTTGCAGAGATCAACAAGAGCAAGTACAAACTCACCGAATCGGAAATTCAGGAATTACTGGGGTTCCCCCTAAACAGAACCATCTATTTTGAATTTGGCAGTTTTAATGTCGCTCCTTCATCAAGAGAATTGATTTATTTCCTGGCAAATAAGCTAGTCGAAAATCCCGACTATAATATTGAACTGGTTGGTCATACAAGCGAGGAGGGCACTGAAGATTTCAATAAAGCACTCTCTCTTAACCGCGCTAAAGAAGTGGCCAAATACTTTGAAGAATTCGGCATATCTCCGGACCGGATATCAACCAAAGGCATGGGCGAAACACGTCCGGTAGTAACAGAAGGAACAGAAGATGAATTGGCCAAAAACCGCAGAGTTGAGATTTATTTCACAAAATAACGATTCCTTTTTATAGAATTTCTTACGTTTTCACTTATCCTATTATATAGGCACTAACTTAGTGTTAAAAAAACAAAGGTGAGGACATTTCTATTGCTATCTTTTTTTGCATTTTTTTCGCAGTTTTCAATAGCGCAAAAGCAAAACAATTCGACTGATTCAGCATCTGTTTATATCGATAAAGGTGAATTCGGGAAGGCACTTCCTTTTATCGACAAAAAAATCGAAAAAAATCCGTCTGCAGAATTGTATTTGATAAGGGCACTCACAAAAATCGAATTAATTGATCTGGATGAAGCCTTGTCGGATTTGCATGAAAGCCTGCAACTCAGAGATGATAATGATACTGCTTTTTATAATATCGGATATGTACTTTATCTCATGGGCAATTATGCCGAGGCTGTTAATTACTATGATTCTGCCCTGATACTGAACCCGGAAAATCCGTTCTATCTGACTGCGCGGGGTGACGCGTTTCTGGAGCTTGATAATTTTAATCTGGCTATGAACGACTATCGCCGGGTGATATCAATAGATAGTGAATCGGACCTGGGATATTACGGTATAGCCCTCTGTCATTATTATACGGAAAACTACGACAGTGCGCGGTATTACCTCAGCATAGCCGTATCGCTTGATCCTTTTGATGCGGATTATTTTTACCAACGAGGGCTTTGCAAATATATCCTGGATGACAATGAAGGCGCACTAAAAGATCTGATTATGGCCATTGAGAATGAGCCGGAGTTTATTCCTCCCAGGCAATTAATCGCAGAAATTTATGCAGAAAACGGATTTTATGAGAACGCTTTAAAACATCTTAATGCCGGACTTGAAATTGATTCTTCAGATCTGAACATGCTTGGGGATCGCGGTCAAATATTGTTGACTACTGAGCAATATGGGCGGGCGCTGACAGATTTCAATAAGATTATCAAGGCCGGAATTCAAACAGATGCTGTCTATTACAACAGAGCCATGGCGAATTATCATTTGGGTAATTTTGCTGCAGCATTAAAGGATTTTGACCAAGCCATTGCAATAAACAGAACTGATGAAGACTATTTCATTTTCAGGGCGCTTACCCGCTTCGCACTCGGAGATTCAGAACTTGCTTTCAATGATTTTTCTGAGGCATTAGCCATCAATCCGGCCAATCCCAGAGTTTATTATTACAGAAGTCAGGCTTTCTATGATTTGGGAAAATTTGAGGAATCCTTACTCGACCTCGACACTGCCTTTTTTATCGAGCCTGAATATCCCGGAATTTTTCTTGCCCGGGCCGAAGCATTTGCCGCCCTCGGTGTCACGGAAGAGGCGTTGAAAAATTATGATCTCGCCATTATTCTGGATCCGGAAAATGGAGAGACCTTTTTCAAAAGAGGCCTTTTTCTTTATGACAACAAAAATTATAATGGTGCTCTTGAAGATTTTGATTTTGCTATTGAGCTGGATGGTTCTGTATCCGCCCCTTATGTAAACCGGGGTTTAGTACGGCTCGAACTGAAAGATAAAACGGGCGCCTGCAAGGATTGGAAAAAAGCCTTCCAGTTAGGTTCGGATTATGCGAGAAACCTGCTTAAAAAATACTGCCAGCATACTGCCCAAGGCAAATAATTAATTGAATTATACTATTTTTAGAATCCGGGTAATAATTATGCCAAAAGGATATGATTATTATTTATGGGAAACTGCTATAATTATCAATGCAGCTATGTATAGCCTTTTTAGGGATAAATAGCATAATTTTATAGTTTATAATTTTTCCAAGGCATTAAAATTTCGTATTTTTTATCATAGAAATTGGTATGAGCAGACTATCCACCATACTTTTCTTCCTGGTTTTGTCCGGCTTTCTTTGTACTGTTTCGGGCAATGTTGAGCCTAATCATGTATCGGGTTCTTATGGTAAAGAAATATTACCGCTCATCGGTATAAGAATCAACGGTGGCGCCAAATACACCAACAACAGGAATATTGAAGTTGAGATCAAATCCATAAAGACCGACAAGTCACTGATAGAATCCATGAGAGTCGGGTTAAAACCTGATTTGTCAGGGGTCGAATGGCGCCCATATACAGAGGATGTGATCAAACTAACAGTCAGTGAGGGGGATGGGGAAAAAAGGGTGTATGTACAGTTAAGAGATAAAGCGGGAAATGCATCCCCGATTGAGAGCAATAAGATCATCCTCGACACCCAGCCACCAAAAAATTGTAAAATTCTCATAAACAACGGCGCTAAATATACCAATGATAAGCTGGGCAGGGTGCTGTTAAGCCTTTCGGGTGATGATGTTTATCAGGTGATGCTTTCCAATTCGCCAAATTTCCCCAACGGACGTTGGGAGCCTTTTAAAAAGTCAATGAAATGGATCATTAACGTTGGTGGCGGAGACGGAGAGAAAACGGTATATGCGAAATTTAAAGATCATGCAGGCAACGAATCTAAGGCGATAAGCACATCGATTATCTTTGATCTCACTCCTCCAATGGAAAATTCCATTGTCATTAATAACGGAGAAAAATACACGCGTTCACGTAAACTGAAATTAACCGTTTCATCTAAAGATGCGACAAAAGTTCGTATCGTGTGCCGGGGTGTTGGAAAGAATTTTGATTTCAAACCCGATACCGATGGAAAAATGGTAATTCCATGGGTGACAGATTCCATCCAGGGGGCTAAGATAATAAAAGCCTACTTCATGGATGAAGCAAAAAATACAACAAGAATCCCATCAGAAGCTACAATCATTTACAAATCAAAACCTCCTGCCAAGCCGGTAATTATCGTAAATCAGGGTAAAAAATTCATCAATCATGCAGATGGTAAAGTAACTTTAAAAATCAGCACAAAGGAGAATCCGCAAGGCCTGAAAATGTTGATCAGCAACAATCCGAATTTTGAAGTTGCCAAAGAACGTCCCTTCAATCCCGTGATAAATGCCTGGCAGCTTGATAATAAAGAAGACGGCCTGAAGACCATTTATATAAGACTGATCGATGTAGCCGGAAATATTTCAGAACCTGCGAAAGCAGAAATCTTTCTTGACAGGACACCCCCGAAGATTAATTCATTTGCCATAAATGATAAGGGTCAATTCTGCACAAGCCTGAGGGTGACCCTAACCTCTGATGTCGATGATGCCCATGAAGCCCAGTACAGCAATAATTCAAACACAGTAAAAACCGTGAAATGGGAAAAGTATAATCCAAAACGACCGGAATGGACATTAGTACCCGGTGATGGCGTCAAAACCGTGTATGCACGTTTCAGGGATGAGGCAGGAAATGTGACGGAAGTCGTTTCTTCAAACATAACACTAGATATGACACCTCCCAAAGGCCGGCTGGTCATCAATGGTGGCAATAAGCTCACAAATCACGCAGAGGGTGTTGTAGAATTACAACTTGAATATGATGAAGATGTTGTGGCAATGCAGATATCCAACAAGCCTGAATTTGAGAATGTTGAAGTAAAACCCATTGAGAAAACAATAGAAAACTGGAAAGTCGATCCGCAGGAGGATGGACCTAAAACTGTCTTTCTGCGTTTGCAGGACAGAGCTGGCAACTTTTCGAAAATACTAACTGCTACCATCCTGCTCGATCGCTCACCACCATCCAACTGTGAGATGATCGTGAACAACAATAATCTTTATGTAACAAACAAGAACAAGAAAGTGGTGTTGTCATTTCGCGCCGAAGGTGCTAAATATATGATGATTTCAAATGATCCATCCATGGAAAAAGGTAAATGGGTGCCTTTTAAGACTGCCATTTCCTGGACACTCGACGGTCCTGAAGGAGAGCATTACGTTCATGTGAAGTTCAAGGATGCAGCAGGTAACGAATCAAAGGTGATTTCAAAAAGAGTGATCACGGATTTTACACCACCCAAAGTTAACAAGTTTGAAATTAAGGGCGGCGCCAAGTTCTGTTCTGATCCCCAAGGTAAAGTGATGCTTAACCTGAATGTAGATGAAGCGGTAAAAATGGCTATCTCGAATAATCCGATGAAAGATACCAGCCAGATCACTGACCTTTGGGAACCGTATAAAAGCACAAAAGAATGGAAACTCGAGGGTGAAGACGGCTTAAAAATAGTATTTGCGAGATTTAAAGATGAAGCGGGAAATGTGACGCCTGAATACTCTGCGCGAATTGTCCTGGACAGAATACCTCCCACCGACGGCAAGATATCCGTAAACAATGGAGCTGAATGGGTAACTGACAAGTCAGGGAAATGCGATATTTACCTTGCAGTCAAAGAAGCCAGCGAGGTACAACTGAGTAATTTTTCCGATTTTTCAAAGTCGAAATGGGAGCCAATAACCGCAGTCAGAAAGAACTGGACAGTCGATGCCGGGAAATCTTCAGCACAGATCTTCGCCAGGTTCCGCGATAAAGCGGGAAACATTTCAGAACCTGTCAGCGTCACGGTTAAAATAGACATTGATCCACCTAAGAATCCTTCAATTGTCATAGATGGCGGCGCCAAATATGTAAGTGATAAAAACAGAAAAATAAAGCTGACCCTGAAGGCTGATGGCGCCACCATGATGCGCGTAGGCAGGGCTAAAAACCTGAGGGATGCAAAATGGGAGCCGGTTGCTGAAGAGAAGGAACTGGTGCTGTCGGAACCTGATGGTGAAAAGGTATTCTATGCTCAGTTCCGTGATGACGCGGGTAACATGACTGAAATTGTCAGTAGTAAAATCATTCTGGACACTACCCCGCCAAAAATCAGTAAATTTATGATCAACAACGGCGAAGAATGGACCAACAATGCCGAGAAAAAGGTGACCCTCAATATCATAGCCGAGGGTGCTTCAGAAATGATGATTGCAAGCAGTCCTGATTTTAGCGGAGCTTCCTGGCAACCGTTCAAAGACAAGATAACCGATTTTGTGCTCCCTGGCGATGATGGCGAGAAAGTGCTTTTCTTAAAACTCAGGGATGAGCCCGGTAACATTTCGAGGGTGGCCCGTGCCAGAATCAACCTGAAAAGATCCTTTTAACCCGAATAATTCGGGGAATAATTAATGAAACGCTTAAAGCATTGACGAACAAAGAATTGATTTCTACCAACGTTTTTTTTCATCCCCAAATTCAGGCTAAGAAAAAATTGCGATTTTTATCGTCAAAACCAGACAATTAATTCCTTGTTTCAAACATCGCAGGCTTTATGCGAATAATGCAGGTTAAAATTGCCTCTTTTTCATGGAAATTAAAGAAAACTACCCTTTGAGGGGATTAAATACCTTTGGCCTTGAAGTTTCCGCCAGATATTTTATCGATATCAAATCGACGGATGATGCTATACGCTTTCTGCATTCCGGCATGCAGCGTAATGAAAAAACGCTTATACTTGGAGGAGGCAGCAACATCCTGTTTACACATGATTATGACGGCCTTGTCATCAAGGTCAGCATTCCGGGCATTCATGTTGTAAGAGAAAATGATCATTTTTATTGGGTAAAAGCGGGGGGCGGTGTGGTCTGGAATGATCTGGTAGAAGCCTGCATCAATGCTGATTTCGGGGGGATAGAAAATTTATCCCTCATCCCGGGATCCGTCGGTGCAGCGCCGGTACAAAATATTGGCGCCTATGGGGTAGAACTGAAAGATACTTTCGAGGCGCTCGAGGCCATTGAACTTGAAAGTGGAGAAAAACGATACTTCCGCAAAGAGGAATGTCATTTCGAATACCGCGACAGTATTTTCAAAAATGAACTTAAGGATAAATACTTGATTACAAATATAGTATTACGGCTGCATAAAAAGCCGATCTTAAATACTGCATATGGACAAATAGAAAAAAAGCTAAAAGAAACGGGAAAGGATAAATTTACCATCCGGGACGTAAGTGAGGCCATCATTGCGCTAAGACGATCAAAATTGCCTGATCCTCATGAATTGGGCAATGCGGGTAGTTTTTTTAAGAACCCGGTAATCGATCATGATCTTTTCGCTAAAATTCACAAGTCATTTCCCGACATACCGCATTATCCTGAAGGCGAAAATAAATTCAAAATCCCCGCTGCGTGGCTGATCGAGCAAAGCGGTTTTAAAGGCAAAAAACACAAAGGTGCTGCCGTGCATGTAAATCAACCGCTGGTATTAATCAATTATGATCATGCCACAGGTCGGGATATCGTCGAGCTTTCCAAACAAATCAGTGAAAAAGTTCATGAGAATTTTGGCATTTTACTCGAACCGGAAGTAAGGATACTTTAGTGGTGCCGCATATCAAATCAATGAGTCATCCACAGTTACCTCTCCGGAAAATTTGGTCGTTTCCACTCCGAATCTCTCCAGGAAATCAATCCCTTCATCTTTAGGCAACCCCTTGTATTCCGCATAGGAATACAGATAAACAACTTTCTTGACCCCGGCACTGAAAAGCATTCTGGCGCAGGCAAGACAGGGAGTCAGGGTAATGTAAATGGTCGATCCTTCTATTTTCGTGTTGTTGTTGATCGCGTACATCAGCGCGTTTTGTTCTGCATGCAGTGCCAGTGAACAACTGCCATGAGAATCGCGCTCACATCCTGTTTCGGGCCATTCCTCATCACAGTTGTGTGTGCCCGCAGGAGGACCGTTGTAGCCAATGGATATAATACGGGTGTCCTTGGTGAGCACGGCGCCGACATGTCTCTTGATGCAGTGCGAGCGCTTGGCAATGTTTATAGCCAGTTCCATGAAAATTTGATCGAATTCCGGTCGTTCCATTATATTGCGTTATATTTCAGCTATTACTCTTTGGTCTTGTATGATCAGAAAATAAGACTTGTAAAAAAGCAAAGATGAAAGTTAATTCAAAATTCATTTCAATAATATTCACAACCATATTATTATTTTCTTCCATAGAACTTTTTGCTCAGGAAGCGTTAAAACCGCGAAAAAGCCCCCTCGACATAGTCACCTTAAAATATGAGGATTTGTATATCAAAATAACTTATGGACGACCGCATAAACGAGGGAGAGTGATTTTCGGAGATCTTGTCCCCTATGGAAAGATCTGGCGCACCGGAGCGAATGAGGCCACAGAAATCACACTCACAAAAGACGTTCTCATAAATAAAAAAAGGCTGAAAGCCGGGACCTATACAATTTTTACCGTTCCCGACAAAAAGAAATGGCAGATCATCTTCAATTCAGACCATGGCCTGTGGGGTTCATATAATTACAATCCTGATAAAAATGTGCTGGTGGCAGAGGCTCCCGTGTCGGAAACGAATACGGTTTATGAACCCTTTACGATCGAATTGCAATTGCAGGATGATAGTGCCAATCTGATAATGATCTGGGAAGAAACAAAAGTTGCCTTACCGATCAAATTCATTAAATAAAGCGACAGGCTCACATTATTTATATTAATTTTGTGCCTCCCTGATCATCAGGACCAATCCTGAATTATATGTTGTCAGTATCAAATCTTAGTTATGCCATAGGTGACCGGATTCTGTTTGATTCGGCCCAACTTCATATAAAGCCAAAAGAGAAGATCGGCCTTGTAGGTCTCAACGGCTCAGGAAAAACCACGCTTTTGCGAATTATAAACGGTGAAATCACTCCTGACGAAGGCGTTGTGAGTAAGAGAAATGACTGCTCAATAGGATATCTGAACCAGGATCTCCTGTCATTCCAGTCTGAAGAAAGTATTGTATCTATCGCCATGACAGCTTTTGAAGAAGTCGTGGGATACGAAATAAAAATTGAGCTCCTGCTTAACAGACTTGAGCATGACACCTCAGAAAAGCTCATCCACCAACTGGCTGTTCTTCAGGAGAAATATGAGGCTATGGGTGGCTATCAGATACAGTCCAGGGCAGAAGAAATACTCGAGGGTGTGGGGTTTAGCACATCAGATTTGCACAGGCCGCTTAATGAGTTTTCAGGAGGGTGGCGTATGCGCGTGATGCTCGCCAAACTTCTTTTGGAAAAACCCGCTTTGTTGCTACTTGACGAACCGACTAACCACCTCGATCTACCGTCTATAAAATGGGTTGAGAATTATCTCAAAAATTATGACGGGGCTGTTGTTATCGTTTCCCATGATAAATATTTTCTCGACAACACCGTCTCCAAAATTATTGAGGTTAGCAACAACAAACTCAATACTT
>WGED01000617.1 GCA_015492915.1 Cyclobacteriaceae bacterium | reverse complement strand
TTTCGGATATAAATCGATTCAAAAAGGAATTATTTTCACGTCAATAACCTTACTGGCATTTTTAGCGATATACTTTGTTGATTTCTCTTTTCTTCCACAACGGCCTGCCACCACAGATGCACAGTCATTCAACTTCCTGATACATTTTTTTATCTCGATGGTTGCCACTGTTTTGATCATTATCTTTCTGATCAAGCTCAATCATACCATCGAGGTAAATCTGATTGAAAAAGACAATAACCTTTCAAAAACCACGGAAGAATTACTCAAGAGTCAGCAACGTTTCGAATTGGCCATCACAGGCTCTAATGCAGGAATTTATGACTGGGACATACAAAAAAATGTAATTTATCATTCGCCAATGTGGAAAAAACTACTGGGGTATGAAAAAGATGAACTGGAGAATTTTGATATCAATACCTTTTTTGAGTTTGTGCATCCCAAAGACATAAACAAGGTAAAGAAAAGCCTTAATAACCATCTTAATGACGGCACACGATATGCCGTGGAGTTGAGGTTGCGGACCAAGGGTGGTAAATACAAATGGTTTTCAGATTCGGGGCAGGCACTCTGGAATGAAAAAGGGCAGCCAGTACGCATGGTCGGATCGATCATTAAGATCCACGAAAGAAAAACCGCTGAAGAACACATCAGGAAACAGAATAAAATATTAAAGAAGACGAACCTGGAACTTGATAATTTTGTGTATAGTGCTTCCCATGACATTCGATCACCCCTAACGTCAATTATGGGACTTATCAATATTGCCGCCCAGGCTAAGGATAAGGAGGAGATTGAGAAATGCCTCATGCTCATGAAAACACGGGTTAATCGCCTCGACGATGTGATAGAGGATATACTCGATTTTTCCAAAAATATACGGTTGAAGAAAAAATACAGAGAGGTCAACCTGGCGTATTTCCTTGATGAATTACTCAATAATCATGACTTTGGAGAGAACTTTGACAAGCTGGATATTCAGCTTTCGGTAACGAGTGATTTTGAGGTAATTACGGATCCCATGCGTCTGAAAGTTATTGCTAAAAACCTGATCTCCAATGCTGTAAAATTTATGAATAAAAACCACGATGCGTCATGGCTCAGGATTTCTGCCCTGAGAACCGATACCAATTTCCTCATGATTTTCGAAGACAACGGCGAAGGTATCCGGGAGGAGTTGCAAGATAAGGTTTTTGATATGTTCTATCGCGCCTCGGAAAAATCGAAAGGCTCCGGCCTCGGCCTTTATATTGTTAAAGAAATGGTCGAGAATCTCAATGGAACAATAAAACTAAGGTCCGTTTACGGAGAAGGGACAACATTCATTATAGAGCTGCCAGATCACTCATTTTTCCCATCATCCGACAATCCGCCTTTTGAAAAGGAAATATCACCGGAAACGGTTTGAAAATTTATCTGTTTTCATTTTTTCGGGTGCCCGATAAATATGTGCAGACCTCACCATTCCATCCCGTAGATTAAACGTGATGCCATTAAGAAAATAAAAACAGGATTTCAGAATAAAATTCTCATAATCAACCACCAGGGCCGGTTCACCATAGATCCTGATCATTTTATTTTCATCATCCCAGAACTTTAATCCTTCTGCTGTACTGCCACTCTTAGCTATCGCGAAATAATAGGCCGGAAAGCTGCTCACCATTATCTGGTTAACTTTGTCATCTATAAAAAACACATAAGACACCGGCAAAGTAAGCAGATGCTCGAATTTCACATAATAATCAAACCCGATGACACACTCCAAAAAATCTTCCGGCTCTTCATTGAAAAGCTCCTCCGCCAGATAATCGTCATAAGTTTTCAACTGTCCCTGAAAACCCAGTACATGCTGTACTTCTTCATAAGACTGTCCGATCTTCAGATCACCTATCCCTGCACCTGCCTCAATGATGACTCCCTGCCCGTACACAGTCAGGGGTATTATTATGGCAATGATTAATAATTGTAAAACTCTCATGATTTGTCCGTGTTTTTATCAGGCGTAAAAAGCATACACTATTAACAGGGAAAATAAGGCATAGCAAGTGAATATAAAAATGACAGGGCAACATTTAATGGGCAAACGCATTCAAGTTTGTAATATTTTTCTTTTCCCTTTTATAGCGTCACACCTCTCATAAGTGAAATGCCGCTAATATCGCTAACGTCTTATTAGCGCATTCGCGGCCTTTCCTCCGGGAAACAACCATCAACCTCGGGACTTCCTGTATGATTGGGATTTTTCCCTTAATTTTAACCCAAAATTCTCAATAGGATTTCGTCATAAGAGGTTAAAGTACAACTTGTCCCGCCAGGGCGGGAAGAAAATCAGCACGTTTGATGAGGAGGCATAATGCACTTTTATGGTGACGAATCAAACGTGAGCGAATTGTCTGATTTTAAAGTAGTTTAAGCTCGGAATAAAGA
>WGED01000616.1 GCA_015492915.1 Cyclobacteriaceae bacterium | reverse complement strand
TTTTAATACAGTTTACATGAAGATATTTTTTATCTCAAACATTTTTATATTAAATTTGTTTAAACAACAATTGTTATGACAGATATATCTGACAAAATAAAGCAGGCAGCGTTCGACAGTCCGCAGCACAAAGCGATGATCAACTTATTATATACCAACAACAGGCTTATCGAACAATTAAATGCTTTCTTTAAA
Organism: Cyclobacteriaceae bacterium; assembly: GCA_015492915.1. GTDB lineage: Bacteria > Bacteroidota > Bacteroidia > Cytophagales > Cyclobacteriaceae > JAAUQL01. Next base: position 9,632 of record WGED01000616.1, on the reverse strand, counting down.
TCACATGATATTACTAATCAGCAATACAATGTTTTGAGAATACTGAGAGGGCGTCATCCTGAACCATGCAATGTAAAATGCATCAAGGATGTAATGATCTTTAAAGCTCCCGATTTAACAAGGCTAATTGACCGGTTGGTACAAAAGGGGCTGGCAGAGCGGAAAACCTGCCCGAAGAGCCGCCGTGAGCTTGATATCAATATCACGGAAAAAGGGCTTCGTTTACTCAGTAAACTAAACCCGGAAGTGAAAAAAATGACTGATAATCTTATCTGCCTTTCCGATGATGAAGCAGAACAGTTATCATTCTTACTTGATAAGATGAGGGGTTAATAATTGAAACCTACATGAAACCAAGAGATATAAAAAAGATCATCCCCGCCGTCAAGGTCAACATGGGTGGTTTTATCGTCGACCAGCCATTGCCGGCTATGGATACCGACATGATCGATCCGTTTTTACTTATTCATCATGCCGACCCTTATTATAGCGCTGGTCAATATGAAGGGGAGCTCGGCATCGGCCCCCATCCACATCGCGGCTTTTCTCCGGTCACCTTCGTATTTCAGGGCGAAGTGCATCACAGGGATTCGCTGGGTAACAGCAGTATTGTGGCGGTCGGCGGCACGCAGTGGATGAACAGCGGGCGGGGGATCGTTCACAGCGAAAGACCCTCGAAAAAACTGGCTACAGAAGGCGGTACGATGGAAATTATTCAATTTTGGGTAAATGCCCCCGCAAAGTATAAAATGGAAGCACCGTCATATTTTGCCCTTTCCAGAGGGCAAACACCGGTTAAATTATTAAGCGATGGTAAGTCCCGGATTTTTGTGGTCAGCGGCAGGTTTGAAGATACCGATGGCCCTATAAATCCTTATTCGCCGTTACTCATTCTGCGGATTGATCTGCGAAAAGGAGCGGAAGTATTCATACCAATACCCGAAGAATTCAATGTACTGATTTATCAACTCGACGGCAGGCTGTCTTTCGGGAGCGAAACGGTGCTATCGCGGCGTCTGACGTGGTTTGAACAAAATGGCGATGGTATCATGCTTCGGGCGGAGGAGAATACAAGGGCTATCTTTCTGTCCGGGAAGCCGATTGGAGAGAAAGTAACATCGCACGGACCTTTCGTCATGAACACAACCACGGAGATAATGCAGGCGTTTGATGATTATCAGAAGGGCAGAATGGGAATACTAATGGAAGAATTTTCATGAAAATCCGATAAATTTTAAAACTCAAATTTTCAAAATTATGGAAAAAGGTAAAATATATTCCAAAGAGCCTGTAAAGACAGATCTGAAGGCGGGCAAAACGTACGCATGGTGCAGTTGCGGGTTATCTACAAATCAGCCATTTTGTAATGGACTTCATGTGACGACCGAAATGAGTCCACATATTTTCAAAGCCGGGGAAGATAAATCTGTCTGGTTGTGCCAGTGCAAGCAGACCGGCAATCCTCCCTATTGCGACGGAACGCATAAGAACCTGTGAAAGGAGATGGTCCTTCTAAAACTTTGTTCAGGTGGCCTGGCTATGGAAAAATGATGATTATTGGTAATTTTTTCATTGGAGGGGCTATAGACTCTCCTGTTCATCAATAAATCATTTTCTGTTCAGACAAAAAGCCATCCTTTTCATATTAGATGCATAGTCGCTATCTTCATAGCTGAAATGTGTTTTCATGAAATGGAATAAAAAATACAACCTGACCTTTTTTATCACGGGCATCCTGATCGCTTTTGTCGTGCTCAACATGTTGCTCGTGTATGCCGAGAGCAAGAACCCGGAATCAGGCATCAAGACCTTTCACGATGCCGTTTGGTACATGATCATCACGCTGACCACCGTGGGTTACGGCGACCTGTACCCGACAACACCGATGGGCAAGGCCATTGGCTATATCTTCGTATTTGGCAGCCTGGGCACGCTGGGTTATCTGATAAGCACCTTAACGAGTAAATACCATACCATGATGGAAGAGAAAAAGCTGGGGTACCGCGGTACCGATTTCGAAAATCATATCATTTTCATAGGCTGGGACGATTTCAGCCGGATGGTGGCGGAGGAGATCTTTCACTCATCGAAAAAGATCGCCATCGTCACTAAAAAGAAGGACCAGATCGATCTGATCTATGCACAATTCGGCAAGGAAAACACCTTTGTGCTCTTTGCCGATTATGCTAATCTCGACCTATTGGTCAAGGCCAATGTGGAGCAGGCTGCTGCCGTGTTCATCAACTTGCCCGACGATGCACAGGTGCTGCTGTATGTGATAGACTTCAAGAAGCGATACCCGCATCCGCAGATCGTCGTGTCGATCGACAATTCGAGACTCAAAGACACGTTTCTTGCTGCGGGAGTGACCTATGCCATCGCCCGCAATGAGATCGCCTCGAAAATGGTGGCCAGCTACATGTTCGAGCCTGATGTGGCCAACCTCAACTCAGACCTCATCAGCTCGTCGCGCACCGTGTCCGATTATGATATGCAGGAATATAAAGTGCTGGAAAATAACCGCTATGCAGGCATGAACTACTTTGACGCCTTCCTCGATATGAAAAAAACGCATAATGCGGTACTCGTTGGCCTGAGTAGGAAAAAAGACGGTAACTGGACCGTGCTTACCAATCCGCAGGAGGAAACGATACAGGCAGGTGATTATATGATCCTGATGTGTAGCGGGGGCGCCAAAAGAGAGCTGAAGGAAACCTTTGGCGTGGAAGAAGGAAGGGTGCTGGAATGAATGATTGGAGGTTGGCGATTTATGATTTGAAAGAGAGTTCATTTACACAGAAGTGTTATTACATTGATCAAAAAAAATAATTTGTATCCATCCTGGCTTAGCTATATTTCCTTTTTTCTGACAGGAGCCATTGCGGCATCGGGGGCGTCTTTGCTAATCTATTTCAACCGGCAACCTGTTTTGCATCATGCTGTGATTCTGCTGGTCGCCGGGGTTGTTTTTATGGGAAAATACCTTTTTGGAAAAAGATTGCCCCGGCCCACTCCCAGGGGTCTGACTCTTGCGGTATTGACGCTCATCACCCTTGCCTGGCTGATGCCCCAGTTTCTCTACCAGATCAGGCCGTGGACCTATTATCTCGGCGGATTTGCCATATGGGGAGTATTGCTTTCGATGCTGGCCGCCAATGTTTATAAGGATTTTTCCCCAAGGGATCCGGGACTTTTTATAGCGGGGTATATCATGGGAATATTGTTGGGGATCGAAGTATTGCAGTATGTGCTTATGGTTTTGTCGGTGGTTCTTGCGGCAGGTTACCTGCCGGCCCCTGCTATGGGGAAATGGCAAAAAACAGCCTTTTTTTCATGGATGTTGCTCATGGGGGTGGTTTGGTGGCAATTTCGGCAGCCCATTGTCCTTTTTACGGAACAGCCAAAGTATGAAGATAAGGTGATTTTTTCCGCCGACACCCAGCACCAGAAACTGGTGGTCACGCAGTGGAAGCAGGATCACTGGTTTTTTCTTGACGGCCTTAAGGTGCTCAGCTCAATCGATGAATTTATGTATTACGAGCCTATGGTGCATGTTGCATTTCAGGCAGGGTCGGAAATCAGAAATGTACTGGTGATCGGCGCCGAAAACGGCTGTCTGTTGCGGGAAGTTCTTAAATATGAGGAAGTTGAGAAGATTGACGTACTGAGTTATGACACGCTGTTGTGCAATATCGCCACACGCCAACCACTCTTTACGGAGATGAATGACAGAGCTTACAGTCATGAGAAAACGACGATTATTCGTGAAGATATCATCGGATATCTGTCGAGAGGGGGGAAGCAATACGATGCCGTATTTATCGATCTGCCCGATCCGCGCAGTGTGGAGACGAATCAGTATTACACGCTTGAGTTTTATAAACTCTTACATCCCCTGCTTCGCGAAAACGGCATCATGGTCACCCAGGCGGGCAGTCCGTATTTTGCCACCAAAGCATTTTATTCTATCGGACATACCTTGGAAAACGCCGGTTTCCATACTTTGCCCCTGCATAATCAGATACTGACCATCGGGGAATGGGGATGGTTTATCTGCTCCAAAAACCTGTCGCCCGAAATACTGAAGGAAAAATTGATGAAAAGTCATGAACTTGCCGTCAGCACCCGATGGTACAACGACGAGGCGGGCAGGCTCATCGCCTCCTTCGGCAAGACATGGACCGACACCCTGCATCTCCAGGTCAATGCGATTTCGCGACCCGTGGTGTATAAATATTATTTGCAGGGCAGTTGGGATTTGAGGTGACTTCATCAATTTATTATTGTGAACAGTCCGATACTAACAATCGTAACAAAAATAAATTGGTGAATCGTCTAATGGGTTAAACAGGATATCATAATATGACGTTTTGTTTTTGATTGTACCATGCAATAAATATTTTTATCCTTTGATCATGAATTTTTGTGTGATTTCATCAATCTAAATCCACTATTTGCCTTCCTGAAGCGTTCAGTGTGATAAACAAATGATATTATTGTTGGGATAAGGTGATCAGGGAAAAGGCTTTTTTATAAGAAACACCCAGGTAAAATGAATGACAATCAGGATCGGATAAACCAACTTCTCACAAAACTGGAGGTTTTGCTCAGGAGGCAGGATGAATTTTCGAGAGAGATAAACAGCTTGAGAAATGAAATCGTAAAGTTGAAGACAGGGGGAAAAGAGGCAATTCCCGGACAGCAAATCTCTGGAACAAAAAAAGAGGAAAGCTCTCCGCCAATACCACCCCAGCCAAAAAAATCATCAGTCGACAGGCAATCTTCAAAAATAAGGATCAAACTAAAATCCGATCTTGAAAAATTCATTGGCGAAAACCTGATTAACAAGATCGGGATCGCCATTACGGTAATCGGTGTATCGATAGGAGTAAAATATTCTATTGAGCATGATCTTATCAGTCCGCTTACAAGGATAATTCTCGGATATCTGGCCGGGATAGCATTGATGGCCTTTGGCATCAAATTGAAGAAGAATTATCATAATTACAGCGCCGTACTGGTCAGTGGGGCCATTGCCATTATGTACTTTATCACTTATGTGGCCTATGATTTTTATGCATTAATGCCCCAGATGGTTGCCTTTACCCTCATGGTGGCCTTCACCGTGTTTACGGTGATCGCTGCAACACACTATGACAAACAGGTGATTGCGCATATCGGCCTGGTTGGCGCCTATGCAGTCCCGTTCCTTTTAGGCGATGAAACGGGCAAAGTCGTCATTCTTTTCTCGTACATGGCGATTATCAATGCCGGGATATTGGCCATAGCTTTCAGGAGGTATTGGAAATCACTCTATTATTCCTCATTTGGATTTACCTGGTTGATCTATTTTATGTGGTTTGAGTCAGGATATATGCCGGAGGATCATTTTGGACTGGCATTGGTTTTTCTTTCAATCTTCTTTATCACATTTTATCTCTCGTTTCTGGCCTATAAACTCATCCGGAAGGAAAAATTTGATGCCATCGACATTTTGTTGATGCTGGCTAATTCATTCATCTTTTACGGGATCGGTTATATTATTCTTAACGATAATGAAACAGGCGAAAAGCTGTTAGGATTATTTACACTTGCCAATGCCATTGTGCATTTTATAGTCGGTACGGTCATTTATCGTCAGAGACTATCAGACAAGAATCTCCTTTATTTTGTTTCCGGATTGGTGCTTGTTTTTATTACCATTGCGATTCCAGTGCAACTTGATGGCAGTTGGGTAACGATTTTATGGGCTGGAGAGGCCGCCCTGCTATTTTGGATCGGCAGGACAAAAGATGTTCCCTTTTATGAAAAATTATCATATTCTCTTATCATCCTCGCATTCATGAGCATTTTGCATGACTGGGCAACAGTTTATAATAGTTATAATCCTGAACAGCCGGATACCCGGATCACCCCGCTGTTTAATGTCAATTTCCTGTCATCCCTGATCGTAACAGGAGCTTTTGGCTTTATTAATTTTCTGAACAGAAAAATGCCTTCTTCATCATTGCAGGGTAAAATGCTCTATAAATTCATGTCTTTTCTGATCCCGATTGTTTTACTTTTTACAATCTATTACACCTTCCGCATGGAAATAGAAAATTATTGGGATCAGCTTTACGCGGACTCAGCGCTGTCCATCACCCCCGAAGGTGCGGACCACCCGGTTCACTACCGGAATCATGATCTTATGAAATTCAAGATGATTTGGATCATCATTTACACGCTGCTGTTTGTTTCCGCACTATTATTTGTAAATCTCAAAAAACTGAAAAACAAAATACTGGGATGGACCGGCCTCGGGCTTACCGCAATGGTTATGCTGGTTTATCTGACAGAAGGACTTTATGAGCTAAGCGAATTGCGTGAGAGCTATTTAAGTCAGGATTTATCACAATATTATCATATCACTGCATTCAATATCAGCATCCGGTATGTCTCCTACCTGTTTGTTGTTTTGGCTCTTGTGACGGGCAATCGGTATATAAGTCAGGAAATCAGGGAAGAGAACATTCGCAAAGCTTTTGACTTATTGCTGCACATTTCCATCGTATGGATAGCCAGCAGCGAGCTGATCAACTGGCTCGATATCATGGGGTCGGCACAATCATACAAACTCGGTTTGAGTATTTTATGGGGGGTTTATTCATTTTTACTTATCGCCCTTGGTATATGGAAAAAGAAGCAATATTTACGGATCGGGGCCATAGTACTGTTTGGTCTCACGCTCCTCAAGCTGTTTTTCTACGATATCTCTCACCTTGACACCATTGCCAAAACCATCGTATTCGTTTCGCTGGGTGTTTTGCTGTTGCTGATTTCCTTCTTATACAATAAATACAAAAATTTCATGGCTGATGAGAGTTAAAGATAAAATGATGGTCATAGCGCTGCTTGCAGCTAGTTCTTTTTCCTTTGGCCAGATTGAAAAATATGACTATAAACGTGAGCTGGGGACAATCTCAGCACAATGGCATAAAATAATCCTGCCTGATGACATGTTCGGAAAAGTAAGACCGGATCTGTCTGACATCAGGATCTATGGCATCACCGCAAATAATGACACGGTTGAAGCGCCTTATCTGATCCGCTTAACCACTGAAAAGACGTCGGATAAAAAAGTTATTTTCAAAACCCTGAATGTTTCACACAATGAGAAGGGGTATTATTTCACATTTGATATTCCGGCAGAGGAGCCGATAAACAGGATTGATCTTGAGTTTAACCGGCAAAACTTCGACTGGAGGGTAAATCTTGAAGGTAGCAATGATCAGCGGGAATGGTTTATTATTCTTGAGGATTACCGGATTCTTTCGATCAGGAATGAGTCAACGGATTTTCAGTTCACTACAATCAATTTTCCTGATTCCAAATATCGGTTTTTCAGAGTACTGGTTAAAGCAAATGAAAAACCTCGCTTGGAGAATGCGGTCATTTCCTTACATGAAGAGTCGGAGGGTCTTTATAATGATTATCCCGTCAATGAAATCTCCGTTAAGGAAGATAAACCCGGCAAGCAAACTGTTGTGGATTTAAAATTACAGATGCCGGTTCCTGTGAGCCTGATCAAAATAAATATTGCGGACACTTTCGACTATTACAGGCCGGTCAGGGTCCGATATCTCGTTGATAGTGTTGAGACAGAACAAGGCTGGAAGTATAATTACAGTACCCTGGCCGCCGGCACCCTGACTTCGATTGAAAGTAACGAATTTTTAATCGATAACAGGATTTTACAAAGGCTGAGAATCACCATTGACAATCAGGACAACCCTCCTCTGATCATTGAAGGGGTTGTTGTGAAGGGCTATGTACATGAATTGGCGGTGCGACTTACGGAACCCGCGACCTATTTTCTGGTTTATGGAAATGAAAGGGCAAAGGCGCCGAATTACGATATAAATAGGTTTGTGGATAAAATCCCTGAAAATCTGACCCCCTTAGAAATGGGGCCGGAGATAAGTACGAAAAAGGAAGTAGTCCATGGACAGAGATCATTATTTGCAGACAAAGGCTGGTTATGGGCTATTATGACTGTGATCATCCTGATTCTCGGGTGGTTTTCGATAAAAATGATCAGGAATGGATGAATAGTAAAATCGCAGACTGAAACATGATTTATCATTAACTTGCTTTTCTGATTAAACCCAAAATTCTCAACAACCTTTCTATTCCGAGCTTAAATTACTTCAAAATCAGACACTTCCTTCACGTTTGATTCGTCACCATAAAGGTGCATTATGCCTCCTCATCAAACGTGCTGATTTTTTTGTACTTTAACCTCTCATAACGAAATCCTGGTGAGAATTTTGGGTTAAACAGAGAAAGGCCTCAAATGTGGTCATGAAAATAGTTTCTAATCCTTATTCAATCAATTGACGTATTACCAAGGAAACACCCCTATGAATACCTGAAAATAACGCTGATTTTTTTATACTGGTACCTATGAATCGCAGGCAATTTATAAAGATCGGTTCGGTGAGCATGGCGGCGATGCTTGCGGGCAGATGCGCACAATCCGGCAACTATGATATCGAACTGCTCACTGATATGCCTGCCGGGCACTTGTTGCTCGAAAGCCGTCAGTGGCCGGTGGCGAAAATACTGAAGACTAACTATCTGATCGTCGGCGGTGGCATGGCGGGAATGAGTGCGGCCGTCACTTTGAAAAATGAAGATTTCCTGCTCTTTGAACTTTCCGACACCCCAGGCGGCACCTCGACAGGAGGCATATACAAAAAATCACCCATTTGTCATGGCGCGCATTATGACCTGTCCTACCCGTCGTATTATGGCCGCGAAGCGCTGGCACTGCTCGAATCGCTGAATATCGTGCATTATGACAGTTTTTCAGATTCGTGGAAGTTCGTGGATAAGCATTATCTCATCCCCAAAAAGAAAGAATCCAAAACGCTGAGCCGTGATACATTCCGAAAGGATGTGCTGCCCGACGGGGAGGAGAAAGTTCGGTTTTTTGAATTGATGGAAAGCTATTACGGCAGAATGCCCATGCCCACGAGGCTGATCGCCAAGGAACTGAGGCATTTGAATGATATTCCCTTCTCAGGTTGGCTGTATGAAAAATTGCCTGTTTCTCATGCTTTTACCGGGGGTATCGACTACCAGATGAAAGATGACTACGGCGCCGGGGCAGAGGCAGTTTCTGCGCTGGCGGGTATTCACTACTACGCCTGCCGTCCGTACCGCCGTGAGCCTGTGGAGCTTTTCTCCCCACCGGAAGGTAATTTTTATTTTATCAAGAAAATGCTCGCCAAACTACCGGCAGAGCGCATCTGTACCGCCCATCTCGTGAAATCCGTCAGGAAAAACAGGGACGGATTTCAGGTTGAAGTCATGGACATCAGAAACCGGGAACTGCTGAAGGTTACGGCCAAAAAGGTGATCTACGCGGGGCAGAAGTATGCGCTGAAATATGTTTTTCCGGAGGCATATCCGCTGTTTGAAAAGAACGTGTACGCCCCGTGGGCCGTCGTCAATATTATCATTAAAAATTCATGGCAGGGCGATGCATTCTGGCAGAATGAAATCCTTTCGGATGATGCTGCGCTGCTCGGCTTTGTAGATTCGGCTTCGCAATTTATGCCTGATGAGGCACTGCGTGTTTTTACGGT
>WGED01000615.1 GCA_015492915.1 Cyclobacteriaceae bacterium | reverse complement strand
CTCAAATGGAAGGGAAAGAGGCGTCGTTTTTGGAAAAACTCAGAGCAAAATGGGGGCTAAAAAACTTGTTTCAGGTGATAATGATCATCATCGTGTTCAGCATCACGGGGATGACGGTAGTGCTGGTGAGACCGATCATTTTTTCATGGTTTCACTACGATGAAAATACACCGATCTGGATCAAAACCATCACTTACATTCTGTTAATATTCCCGATGTATCAAATCCTGATTTTGGTCTACGGAGCTTTGCTGGGTCAGTTTTCTTTCTTCTGGGAAAAGGAAAAAAGGCTTTTCAGGCTGATAACGAAAGGCTTCAGACCTAAAAAATAGACAATACCATGAAACACTTACTCCAAAATCTTCTGACATGTCACAATCCATAACACTTGTATTGTCAAGCGGAGGTGCACGCGGTTATGCCCACGTTGGGGTGATTGAAGCGCTCGAAGCACATGGATTTAATATCGTTTCCGTTACCGGTTGCTCGATGGGTGCTGTGGTGGGTGGTATGTATGCAGCAGGCGGACTGGACAGATTTAAAACCTGGGCCTCCGGTCTGGAGCGGACAGACGTATTCAGGCTTTACGATTTTGTCTTTTCAAGCCAGGGCATCATCCGTGGAGAGAAAGTATTCAAAGCATTGGAGTCGAGTATTCCGGATCGCAATATTGAAGACCTGGATATTCCTTACAGGGCTGTGGCCACAGACCTCAACAAACGCAAGGAGGTCGTGTTTTCGTCGGGAAGTTTGTATCGTGCACTGAGGGCCAGTTCGGCCATTCCGGCAGTAGTCACCCCTGCCGAAATCGAATCATTGGAGCTCCTTGACGGCGGTATCCTCAACCCGCTGCCGATCGAATTTGCCGTGCAGAAACCGGACAGTATCATCGTGGCAGTCGATGTCAATGCCAATATTCCTTACGATACTTCCCATTTCACTAAGGTGGAAATTGAAGAGGAAAATAAATTCAGAAAACAACTTGAAAAGCTGGCAAAAAAATGGCTCAGGAAACAAAACAATACCAATGATGCCGAAAAGAAAAAGCTTGGCTTTTTTGATCTGTTATTGAAATCCATTGATATGATGCAGGATCGCATCACCGAACATATCCTCCGTCAGTACCCGCCCGACATACTCGTGCAGGTCTCCCGCTCAGCTGCCGGAACTTTTGATTATCACAAAGCTGACCAACTGATCGCTGACGGCAAAAGAGCTCTTGAACTTTCCATTCAGAAATATTTGGCAAAAACGGAAAGCCCCTGATCATTAGAATAGAGTTCATTCAATTGCCGGATATGGTTTTTAAGAAAAACGAATAACTTTGCAGGCAAAATGTTACCGTAGTGCAGCAATAAACCGGACCGGCATGAAGCAATTCTTCCTTTTACTTTTTTGTTCGTTGATAACTCACGGGATTACCGCACAGATCATTCCCGCACAGAGCGATTCCGTTTTGCTCAAGCAAAATAAAGTAAAATCGCTGACTGTCTATTTTATCCAACCGGATGACAAGGGAGAATCAAAAGAATACCTTCTTCTGAAAAAAGAATTTGATCCGCACGGCAAACTGATGAAAAAATACATGCTCTATTTGTGGGATGCCGTATCGTACAGTTACACTACCACGTATAAGTACAATTCAAAAAATCAACTCATTGAAGAGCTCAGGTTTCAGGAAATACTCAACCTTTTCGATCGCGATGAACATTTTATTCAATCCTTTGGCGAGGAGCCGTTAAATGAAAAAATCCTGTATTCCTATGACGATCAGGGCAGACTGGCTGAAAAAATCATTTATACCTTTAGCAGTGAAACTTTCCCGGATGGGATCGAACCGATACAGATTATCAAATACGAATATGATAACGGAGCGCTGGTGAGTGAAATCAGTAAATCGCCCGATGATTGCCCTTGCAATAAAAACTTTGAGATACACTATACATACGATTCTCTCGGACAGCTTACTGCCAAAACAAAACTATATGGCGATGAATTAAAGCTGATGGAAACGACCCGTTATACGTATGACGATAATAGAAAAATACTGGAGGAGATCATTACCGATACTGACCTTCCTCACCATAATGCGCATTTTCGTTACACCTACGACAGCACAGGCCGCCTGACGGAGCGTTATCTTTATTCTGCCGAAGAGGAAGACTTTGTCCTTGAATCCGTTTATCGCTATGATAAGAACGACAACCCCATACCCGGCAACAGAGATTCCGAACTGAAATATTATGACAATGGCCTGATAAAAGAAGAATCGTGGATGGACAATAAAACTCAGCAAAAATTTACTTTCAGAACGGTTTATGAGTTTTATCTGTAAGAATTGATCTTGCCTGCTAACTTTTTTATTAATTTTAGAAAGGAATCTTAAAGTAACTTGTCATGAAAGTTGGGGAACCATTATTTGATTTTATTAATCCTGAAACGAAATATTCCATAATTAACGGTGATTCTCTGGAGGTATTAAAAACCATGAGCGCCGGAAGGTTTGATTTAATAATAACTTCTCCGCCCTATAAT
>WGED01000614.1 GCA_015492915.1 Cyclobacteriaceae bacterium | reverse complement strand
CCCTAGGGCCGCCTCTGCTCTTAAGCTAAAAATCGCCTGTTTCTCATAGAAACCTCCCTGTGCCATTTAAATATAAAACAGCGCCGAGACGTAATCCACTACCAGTTCGTCTTTTAAGATATGATTCTTAGACGAATTTCCCCTTGCGAGAATTTCCACTTTGTAATCAGGAGCTATCATTCTCGAATAAAACATCAGCGTCATTATGGGGCCGTAACCGCAAACCGAAATATTATTTTCATGGATCGTTTCGTAAAGTCCCCTGATACTGTTGTTCACAATACGGTTAATGACCAGATTGTCATTGTAAAAACCGACCTCCGGCCTCACATAATGAGAGAAATCGGAAGAAGCGATTATAGCGATCTTTCTTTTTACTACCTGATTGGCTTTGTAAATTATTTCGGCCAGTGATTTGGCGGTTTTGTACGATTGCTTCCTCATCGTGATGGGCACAATGCTGAAATCATAATTAAGGAAATGCTGTAAATACGGGATGATCACTTCAGCCGAATGCTCTCCCCGTTGTGCTTCATTCGATTTCGGTATATTCATAAAATTCATCAGATCGGTATCCAGCGGCACATCGCCGATGGGTGTATGCCAGGTATCGTGCGTATCGAAGGCCACGGTATCCACGGCTCCTGTGTGGCATGGATTTATGATGATAAAAGTGTCGTAAGCTTCCCGAATCATGCTCAGATAATAAAAGAAATGTACCGCTTCGGGAGCCGAATACATGTATCCGGCATGGGGCACAATACCTCCGATTATCTGTTTCGGTGATATTTTTTTGCGAATCTTTCGTTTTTCAGATTCAAGGATCTGATCGAGCATTTCATTGATGGCTGTGGCGTCATCAGGATAAAATGTGCCTGCTACTGCTGGTGTACGGACATCCATATCAACATTCAATTATTTTATTGTTACAATGAATACATTTTCCATGTTCGTTGATTCCAGTCTTTTGCACAAAATACCCGTTGCGCAAAATCACCATCCTGCCACACTTGTTGCATATGGTATTTTGCGACTCACTGCCGGTAATATTACCCAAATAAACGTAATCAAGAAATTGTCTGGCAATCTCTGCAAGACTGAACAACACACTCGAAGGTGTCTTCTGGATTCTGCTTTTATAAGCCGGAAAATACCTCGACAAATGCAACACCGTATCCCGGCCTAATTCGTCCCTGATCCACTTCACCATCCTGTGAAAATCATCGGGGCCGTCGTTCAGTGATGGAATTACCAGATTAGTAATTTCAAGGTGCTTGCCGGAGTTTCTGATCATTTTCAGGGTTTCTTTTACAGGTCGCAACCTGGCGCCCGTAATATCCCTGTAAAATGAATTTCTGAAACTCTTCAAATCGATATTGAAAGCGTCGATGTATGGCAGTATCTTATCAAAAGGTTCTTTATTGACAAAGCCGTTGGAAATCATCACATTCTTCATCCCGAGCTCTTTGATTTTGGGCGCTATATCGAGCATGAATTCATAGTAGATCACCGGTTCGTTATATGTAAAAGCTATGCCGAGGTTTTCCGGAAACTCCCTGGCCATTTCCACAATCTCATCAGGCTCATAGTACTCCCCACGCAGAAATTGCTCCACTGAAGTTTGCGATATATCACAATTCTGACAAAAATTACATTTCAGGTTACAACCGATACTACCGATGGAAAGAATCTGGGATCCCGGACAAAAATGATAGAGCGGCTTTTTTTCGATGGGGTCGATTTGAACCGCTGAACAAAGACCATAATTTTCAGCAATCAGCGTACCGTCTTTATTCATTCTGACATCACACTTCCCGCGTTCGCCCGGCTTGAGAACACAGAGATGAGGACACAGATAGCATTTTACCTTTTCCTTTTCCTTTTTTTCATAAAAAAGGGCTACATGTGACATACCTGCTGCTGTTAACCATGGACCGACGACTTAATAAAGTTAATCAATTTGATCCCAAAATTCTCAAAGACAAGTATAATTTGTGCATCCGGCAATAAAATCATTAAAATATCATGACTGACTGTCGGAATAATCAATGATGATCTGTCCCACTTTGAGAGTGACCTCGATAACATTGAGATAAATCCCGGATCACGAAAGATTATTTGGCGTGAAAAATAAAAGCATCAGATAAAATTATTTAGTTTGTGAAATCAACTGAAAGCAGGGATTTGTATCAGGGCTACCGCTTTATTGTTAATTTTCAATTGAAACTGAATCATGATCGCATGAACAAAAAAGAAAAAGCTAAAAAGATCGCTGAGATTCTTGATGAACTCTACCCTAATGTACCAATACCGCTCAAACACAGGGATCCGTTTACTTTACTTGTTGCGGTGGTTCTTTCTGCTCAATGTACTGACAAGCGTGTCAATGAAATTACGCCCAAACTTTTTGAACGGGCTCCATCCGTTTATGAAATGGCCCTCTTACCGATCGAAGAAATTGAAGAAATCATCCGCTCCTGTGGCTTGTATAAAGCGAAGTCAAAAAATATATCCCAGCTTTCAAAAATCATTGTTGATAAATACAACGGCAAAATACCGGAAACTTATGAAGAGCTCGAATCTCTACCCGGTGTAGGGCACAAATCAGCCTCCGTAGTTATGTCGCAGGCTTATGGCCATGCTGCCTTTCCTGTTGATACGCACATTCACAGGCTCGCTTATCGCTGGGGAC
>WGED01000613.1 GCA_015492915.1 Cyclobacteriaceae bacterium | reverse complement strand
TTACGACCACCCGCTTCAAATTTATACACTGTCTCGGGGTACTTCCAATGAAATTGCAGGTAAAACTGAAAGGCAAAAAATACTATTGCGGTAATGCCGAAAGCTATCAATATCAGGCGGGTGATTTTCAATTAATATATGGTTGAATTACAACATTCAATTTAAAAATATTTTCGTGTCGCTTATCATTAAATACATCTAAAAAATTAAATTTAGGAGATCATGAAATCAGGGCATCACAAAAGATCAAATCATCTGAACAAAATTTTCTGATTGTTCTTTAATTATAGAAGATGCCAGTATTGTATCACATAAGATTAATCTGTTGGGAAGGTTCAACACCCCTTTGTTGGAAAAGGTAAAGGATTATGTAGGGAAATTCATAGCTGATAAATTTCCCGAAAATATCATTTATCACAATTTAGACCATACGCTGGATGTGGTAGATGCTGCGGAATTTATCGGAAGAGAAAGCCGTATCGCCCCGGAAGACCTTGAAAAGGTATTGATTGCTGCCTGGTTTCATGATACAGGATACTACCTTGGGCGGGAAAACCATGAGCAAGCCAGTGTTGATATAGCTTCAAAATTTTTGAAAGCCGCCGGAGTTGAAGATACTATTATTGATACAGTGAAAGATTGTATACTAGCTACGAAAATACCCCAATCACCAAAAAATAATCTTGAGAGAATCCTTTGCGACGCTGATTTGTACCATCTCTCAACCGATGATTTCATGGAAAAGACTGAGCTGCTCTGGAAGGAATATGCTACCAATAATCCTGACCTTTTATTGGAGAATTGGCTTAATGTGAGCCGCGATTTTGTAAGCAAACACACATATCATACAGATTACGGCAAACAAGTATTGCAACCAGCCATGGAAGAAAATCTGAAATTGCTCGATAAAAAAATCAGCGCTCTTAGAAAAGGATAATTATTAATTTTTTCTTTCGACCTTACCTTATAAAATTTTAATAGTTTTGGCCATCACAACGCATCAGCAGAATTATTTTGTCTTATTCATGCCAGAAATGTGCCTTTTTGTGGTTACTTATTACACATGATAGAGATTTAATAAATGAGAAAAGGCTGGTTTGCAATTGCAACTATCAAACAAAAAATTGTGTTATGCTTATGTGTATCCTTATATTTGTTAAAGAGGAGCATGTAAAACTTCTTGACTAAACAAGAGGGATATTTTTTAATAAGAATGATGTTTCAATCAAACTAGCAAAGAAAAGAATAAAACTATCGCATATTGATCATTTACAATCAAAATCATCCAGACCGATGAAAAAAATTTTATTACCCTTACTCTTTATATCACTACTTCCTACAGGAGGTAATGCTGCCCTTCTCTACCAGGATGCATCTTCAGGCTGTGACTCCATCAACGATGAGCTTACCTCGAAATTCAGATTTCTAGGCGGATGGGATGAAAACGGCAAACCGGACTACTTAGAGGCAGAAAATGACAGTGTTTCGCAATCCCTGATCAATTTTGTGATGGAAACACTACCAGAAACCGTACCGCTTCCGGGCAGAGATGATAGTTATTTTAATGACAGTGTTCAGCTCAACACGGTATTGCTGGAGGAAAGCAAAGTTTATCTGACCATGGTGCACGAAGGAGCCCGTTGGACAAACACATTGGGGTATTACACATATGATATCAATAATCCCCCAAAAACGGTTTATGACCTGGACAGTCTCGTAATTCTTTTTCCAAATGTTTCTCAACCCAACATTATTGAGCCGGGAAACAAAATATTACTTGGCGAATTCCCGGCCAACACAAGTATAGGTTATTTCATCATTGCACAAGGATGGGTTGGAGATACTATTTGTATTCCATCTCATATTGTTTTTACTGACCGTCAGTTAAATACTTTCACAACGGAAGAATACAGGCAACAAACCATTCTGTTACATTATGAGCAGGAAGATCAATTTTTATTGGGCTTTGAAGACATCATGAGGCCTGCCGGTGACAATGATTTCAACGATGCGGTATTTTATGTCACGGCCGAACCAGGAGCCATCGATACAACTGATATTCCAACTATCGCCACTGCTTCATTGAGTGGAGATACCATTTTATGCGATGTTTCAGATCCCGCAATACTACAAGTGCATCTGAGCGGGCAACCACCTTTTTCAATAGTATATAATGATGGTGTTCAGGACATTGAAATTACAGGCATCGAGGATACACTCTACACATTTGAAACGACAGCTAAAGGTATTATAGCCCTTGTATCCATGCAGGATAAAAACAAGCCGGGTATCGTATCGGGGCAGGCTGTCATATCGGTTTCTGAGTTGAATGCTGAACCAAATATCGTCCAGCCTGTCTGTGGCAATGGAGATGCTGCTATTCAGGTTGCTCTGAGCGGCAATGCACCATGGACTATCACTTATACTATCAATGGTACTCAGGAAAGTATATCCACTGATGAAGATACCTTAACAATAGCTGTATCTGAACCAGGTGGTTTTGAACTGGTCAAAGTTTCAGATATCTATTGCGAAAACAATCTCAACATCAATCTTGATATTGCAAAGTATGAAATTCCAAATGGTATCATTAGTGGTGATACAACCTTGTGCCAGAATCAGGAAGCTGTTATAAGTGTTGAACTTACAGGAACAGCGCCATTCACTTTCACCATTTTTGACGGTGAACAAGAAGAGACAGTGACTACGGAAAACGCAATATATGAGTTTGTGACAACAGAATTTAAAACGTTCACTTTGACTGATCTTCAGGATGAGCATTGCGAAGGAACCGTAGAAGGCTCGGCCACTGTATATGATGGCGCCGAGGAGATACAAGCAGAAATTGACGCCGGACAAACCAGTTGCTTCGGTGAAAATATTAATCTGGCGCTTTTGGGTGAAACGGATAATTTGGCGGTCAACTGGACTACAGACGGTAATGGGACCTTCGATAATACAGACCAGAATACGACAGTCTATTACCCCGGCGAAGGGGAGAGTGGAGCAGTAAATTTTTACGCGGAACTAAATAATGGGTGTGCTGTAAAGACGATCAATAAAGAAGTAAACATCATCGAAGAGTTGGATGCCTCTTTCGAATATTCACCCTCTGACAAATTACTGACCAACACCACTATCACTTTTACGCCTGCCAATGGAAATTATGATGAATATTCATGGGATTTCGGCGATGGTAATACGAGTAATGCGACGATTGCCACCAATGAGTTCCGGGAAGGTGGTGATTACACAATCGAATTAACGGTGAAATATGCCGGTTGTGAGACCAGTAACAGTTTGATATGCACTGTATTTAAAGCAGGGGCCCTTTATGTGCCTAATGCTTTTAACCCCAATGCTATCGATCCCGAAAATCGTGTAGTCAAAGTATATGGTAACAATGTGGACGAAAATGGTTTCTCCTTCAAAATCGTAAAC
>WGED01000612.1 GCA_015492915.1 Cyclobacteriaceae bacterium | reverse complement strand
CAATTTTTATCATATGATCGGTTTTGGGAATTTAACAATGGCAATGGCTTAAGCCGGTATTACAAACTACTCAACGAAAATTACCGGATCCGGCTTGTTCTGTTGTATGCTTTTCTGAAATATCATGAAAAAAGGCGTTTTTTTCATACAAATACCCCAACACCGGGAGAAGGCAGGTGCCATGCATGTGAATAGCATTTAGCCCTGAAAATCATCGCTCACTCATGAATTCCCGACAATATTGATGATGAACTGCCCTTCATACACGGTATTGAACAGCGGATAGTGATCTCCCAGCTTGTTGTATTGGGCCGACTCTTCATTGAGACGATGCCGCGTGACGCTGATGCGCAGGGTATAATTACCGGTGCCGAGGGGCTTCCATGTAAAGGTATAGGTGCGCTCTTCTTTGGGGTTCAGGTTATTATCTGCTATTTTTTTAGCCACAGGCCACCACTCCCAGCGCTCGCCGATGCGTTCTTCCTTAGTGGCCACAACCTCACCGGTTTCATCCTTCAGTTCAAATGTGATCAGGAAAAATCGTTCCGGGTCGCCGGTAGGAAGGCGGTGACCCGCGTGCTCATTTTTTATCTTGAACTCAATGGCGAGGCTGTCGTTGGCGGGATACTTTTCTTTTATTCCCGGAGGGAAAATTTCCAGCCCGTTAAGCCCGACGGCTTTGAGTGTATCAAACTTTGGAATGCCAGACCCGGGGAAATAATGAAGGTGGCTCAGTCGTTTGCCGTATCCTGCCACGATCTCCCGCACCGTGTCCACCATATGACAATTCAGGCAATTTTGCTCTCCATAATACGGTCCCGACCGCCATTCATCGCCTGTTTCAAAGGAACAGACGAGCTCGGGTGTAACCACAGCGCTGGCATTATGGCATGAGATGCAGAGCTGCTCGGAGAGATGCACCGTGTCTTTTACCACCTCATGGGGCGCATTGGGCGAGCCCGTCGGTCCGATGATGGTATTGTTGCGCACGTGGCAACCGGCACAGGTGATCCCTTCCTTTTTCAGTTCGGGATCGAAATGTCTGTTCTTTTTTTTGACCGGCTTATAAATATCGCCGTCGATCAATCCCGTAACGATGAATTCCTGCTGATTCTGAAGCGGAATGTGGCAGTTGATGCACAAATACGGGCTCGACTCTTTCTTCAGTTCAGCCTGAAACTGCAAATCGTTCCACGCCTGGGCATGGGTCGAAATTTTCCATTCTTCGTAATGCGTCACATGGCAGGCCCCGCAATCTTTGGCCCGCAGTGATGCCAGGCCCTTGGGCACTTTCTGCAACGGCACCGCCTTCTCCCAGTGATGCGTGAGCGGATGAACATGAGGTTTTTCTTCCTCTCTGCAACCGTACAGACAGGCGCCGGCGGTCAAAAAGGCTATGGCCGTGATGAGGGAAAACTTAACCGATTCGATTTTTATCTTCAGGATTTTCAATTTTTACTTGCACTGAACAGATGGCAAAAGTAAGGTTTTTATGTATTCAACCGAGGACCCTGCCGGGTTTCGGCATGACATATAAACAAAATTTTTCAATAACGGTTCGGATAAACCCTTGCAAAATGTCCATGAAAAAAAAGCGATTATTTATGAGATATATGACAGGAGGGGATCAGGGGGTGGGGGATCCCTGATTTGCCGCTTCTTTGAGCGGAATGTCGTCAACAAAAATATCCTGAAGCAAGGCTTTGCCGTTTAGCACCTTCACCAGGGCATAGACATTTCGCGTGGTATCTGACAGTATCTTCCTGTAGCGTTCACTTTCTTCCTCACTGAAGCCTGTTTCGGGATAATACACTTCGAACGGCAGGGTAACTACCACCTTGTCCGGCCTCTCCTCCACGTGATTTACCCGGGCTTTGAAAAACACGGCATCCCCCGGAGGCCTGCTTTTGGAAGTGGCGCTGATAATGGCAAATCCTTCATTATCTGTTGAAATGCTGACAAATGCCGGCTCAAACTTCTTCCAGTTGTCTTTGTCTTTCACCGCGATGCTGTTGTTTTCAAATGGCAGCCTGATAAGATCATTATGAATACTGCCGGCTATTTCATGGGTGTCGATTTTAAATTTGTATTCCACCCCTTCCGACAGTACTTTTTCGCTTGACACCACCATGCTGACCGGCACGTACAACTGAGCCAGCACCATCACAGCAAAGAACATCACCAGCAATTTCGGATTATTCATCAGTGCGTCTTTTTTTAATCAAACGATAATTACCGAATAAAAACCCCACGCCTGCCAGGATAAACAATGCTCCCCTGAGCGCGAAGCTCAGCTCCTGATCGAAAAATCTCGCGGCAGCCAGCGCCATGATGATAATCAGGCCGTAATTCATCATGCCCAGGCTGTTTTCGCGCGCCCCGTCAAAAGCTATCCACGCTCCGATACCCAGCAAGGCGATGTTGACAAAGAGTGAGGCCAGAGGGGTAAAAAAACCAATTGTGAATATAACGATGAAAATCAAATAGAACGGCTCCAGGGGGCGAACCGGATTATGAGCGTGATCTTTCCACCGGATGAACAGCAGGATAGCAGCGAGCACCGACAGGATGATGGCCGCATAAAATTCCCCGGAATTCATGAAATCGGTGAACGTGAACCCCTGCTCTCTCAGGTTCTTCCAGAATTCATCAAAACTCATGAACAGCATCAGTACCACCATACCCACCGAACCGAGGATCAGATAGCTGTTGCGGGCCGGTTTTTGCTTTTTGAAAAACGGCAGATTGCCCGTCATATAATAAATGCCGAAAAGGCTCATATAGGCCGCCAGCATCAGTTCTTCCATATTATCGGTCAGGGTTCCCAGTGCGATGGCGATGGTAAAAGGGAGTACCCAGTTGTGGTAAAGGGTGAAATTGCTCTCCGGCTTTGTCCGCAACAGCCGGTAATAGTGCGGTAGAACCAGTGCGAGTAACGGCCAGTAGAAATGGGGACTATGCGGATAGGATGGGATTTCGGCAGTTTCGAAAGCGTAACTCATGATTGCGATCAAATAGAAAAGAGAGACCATAGATGACTTCAGCAAGTAAACCAACGGCAAAGCGAGCAGCACCCATGTCAGGATATAGGCGGGCAGGTCATCCGGAAGCCGGTAGATGCGGCTCACCATTGAGATGCATGCCCCGATGGCAAAGAACAATAAAGTTGCCGCGCTTTCATGCCATGCTGTACTATCGCGTTTTTTGAGTAATGCATATCCCGCAAGCCCCTGGCCGGCAATCAGCGGCAGAAAAGCAAATAAGAGTTTTATGGCTTTTGGCAGATTATGCCAGTTGTGCGCGATGATGAGGATAATGCCCAGGCCTGTGAGAACGGAACCCGTGACGGCAAAAGCGATGTTGAGTCGTTTTTGAGATTTGCCTTCCTCTACCTTTTGATAAAATTGCCGGATGTTTTCCGCTGTTTCCTCAGAAATGATCCCTGCGCGGGTCAGTTTGTCGATATCCTTATGAAGGCTCATAAACAAGGGCTTTCAGTCACCCTTTCAATTAGCTACAATTTAGGCATATTTCATGATAAAAACCCAAACAGGGTATGATCTAAACAGGGCAAACGCGTTTAACTTTTCAAGTATGAACATTTGCAGTTATTTTCATTTTTGTCATGATTTTTGCCCATTCATAAACTCAATAAATAACTTGAAGTGCAGTGGCAGGGCAAAAATGCACGCCAAAAAATTTTTATTGAATTTTATATCCGCGGGCTTACGCCCACGGCTATTATTATTTCGCTCCTTCGGAGCTTTTTTTCAGACTTGATTGGAATTAATTTTAAATGCGTTTGCCCTGTCCAAAAAATGGATGGGCCAACTAATGATATTCAAACTTCCCGTAAGGCCCTGAAATGGTGAGTTGTTTGCCCTGCCCGGCCTCCACCCTGCCTATGATTTTGGCATCAATCCCAAAGGATCGCGAGATGGCGATCACCTCATTGGCAAAAGCTTTCGGCAGATAAATCTCCATGCGGTGGCCCATGTTAAACACTTTGTACATCTCCTGCCAGGGCGTCCCGCTCACTTCCTGAATAATCCTGAACAGCGGCGGCACTTCAAAGAGGTTATCTTTGATGATGTGGAGGTCATGGATAAAATGCAAAATTTTGGTCTGTGCCCCGCCACTGCAATGTATCATGCCATGGATATGCCGCCCGATCTCCTCGATCAGCTTTTTGATGACAGGCGCATAGGTGCGGGTGGGCGACAGCACAAGCTTGCCGGCATCCAGTGGTGTGTCCGGTACCGGGTCTGTGAGTCTGTAGCGTCCGGAATAGATAAGCTCCGGGGGTATCGACGGGTCATGACTTTCAGGGTATTTTTCAGCATATATTTTTGAAAAGACGTCATGACGAGCTGAGGTGAGGCCGTTGCTGCCCATGCCGCCGTTGTATTCATCTTCATAAGCAGCCTGACCGAATGAAGCCAGCCCGATGATCACATCGCCGGGAATAATGTTTTCTGTGGTGATCACATCTTTTCTCTTCATCCTCGCCGTCACAGTACTGTCAACGATGATGGTGCGTACGAGGTCCCCGACATCTGCCGTTTCGCCCCCCGTGCCGATGATGCTGACACCGTTGTCCCTGAGCATCTGCAATACTTCCTCGGCTCCATTGATGATGGCTGCGATCACCTCTCCGGGAACCACCTTTTGGTTGCGGCCGATGGTGGAGGAAAAGAGGATGTTATCGAGCGCACCGACACAAGCCAGGTCGTCGATGTTCATCACAATGGCATCCTGTGCGACGCCCTTCCAGACGGATAGGTCGCCCGTCTCGCGCCAATAGATATACGCAAGCGACGATTTGGTGCCCGCACCGTCGGCGTGCATGATATTGCAATAATTTTCATCGCCACCCAACAGATCGGGGACTATTTTACAAAATGCATTCGGGAACAAGCCCTTGTCGATGTTTTTTATTGCATTGTGTACGTCCTCTTTTCCGGCCGACACGCCTCTTTGCATATATCTTTCGTCCATAGCGGGTTATTAAAAAAGCCTCT
>WGED01000611.1 GCA_015492915.1 Cyclobacteriaceae bacterium | reverse complement strand
TTTATCACTTTACGATTAATGAATTCTTATTACTTTTGCGATACTTAAAATGATAGATACACCGAAAATTTAAATTATTAGGAAAATGGCATTTGATATTGATATGATAAAAGCTGTCTATGCCCGCATGGGCGATAGAATTGAAGCAGCAAGAAAAGTGTTGAACAGACCGCTGACTCTTACCGAAAAAATTCTTTACAGTCACCTCTATGACCAAGCCTCGCTGGAGGAATTTAAGCGTGGCGGATCATATGTTGAGTTTGCTCCTGACCGCGTAGCCATGCAGGATGCAACAGCACAGATGGCCCTATTGCAATTCATGCAGGCAGGCAAAAAGAAAGCGGCTGTGCCGTCGACAGTTCATGCCGACCACCTGATCCTGGCCAAAGAAGGTGCGGATAAAGACCTGCAGGAAGCGCTGAATAAAAATAATGAAGTGTATAATTTCCTTTCATCTGTTTGTAACAAATACGGCATCGGCTTTTGGAAGCCCGGCGCCGGCATCATTCATCAGGTAATTCTTGAAAATTATGCATTTCCCGGAGGTATGATGATCGGTACAGACTCACATACAGTTAATGCCGGCGGCCTGGGCATGATCGCAATCGGTGTTGGTGGTGCTGATGCGGTCGATGTAATGGCCGGAATGCCATGGGAATTGAAATTTCCAAAACTGATTGGGGTAAAGCTGACCGGCAAGCTCAACGGTTGGGCAGCACCAAAAGATGTTATTCTCAAAGTCGCAGGTATCCTGACGGTAAAAGGCGGTACAGGTTGTGTGGTTGAGTATTTCGGTGAAGGCGCTGAGTCGCTCTCCTGCACAGGAAAGGGTACTATTTGCAACATGGGAGCTGAAATCGGCGCTACTACTTCTACCTTCGGATATGACGACTCGATGGAACGTTACCTGAGGGCAACTAACAGAGATGATGTGGCAGATGCTGCCAATGAGATCAGAGAGCATCTCACCGCTGACCAGGAGGTATATGAAAATCCGGAAAAATATTTTGACCAGCTTATTGAAATCAATCTCTCAGAACTCGAACCACACCTCAATGGTCCGTTTACCCCTGATCGCGCCACGCCAATCTCAAAAATGGCAGAAGAGGCAAAGAAAAACGACTGGCCGACCAAAGTCGAAGTAGGTTTGATCGGTTCATGTACAAATTCATCGTATGAAGATATATCAAGGGCCGCCTCCCTTGCTGAACAGGCTGTGGAGAAAAATTTGAAAGCAAAAGCACAATTTACAATTACGCCCGGATCAGAGCAGGTACGCTATACCATAGAGCGGGATGGTTTCATCGATACTTTCAATAAAATCGGTGCCAGTGTTTTTGCCAATGCCTGCGGCCCCTGCATCGGTCAATGGGAAAGACCGGGAGCCGAGAAAGGCGAAAAGAATACCATCGTCCATTCATTCAACAGGAACTTTGCTAAAAGAGCTGACGGTAACCCTAATACTCACGCTTTTGTAGCTTCACCTGAACTGGTGACCGCTCTTGCTATCGCCGGCGATCTCACCTTCAATCCGATGAAGGACAAGCTTGTCAATGAAAACGGCGAAGAAGTTATGCTTGATCCTCCCAAAGGTTTCGAATTGCCCCCCAAAGGTTTTGATGTGGACGATCCGGGCTTCCAGCCGCCGGCAGAAGATGGCAGCAGCATTGAAGTAATTGTGAATCCGGATTCGGAGAGACTTCAATTACTCACACCTTTTGAACCGTGGGATGGTAATGATTACATCGGGCTTAAACTTTTGATAAAGGTAAAAGGGAAATGTACTACGGATCATATTTCCATGGCCGGCCCCTGGTTAAGGTACCGTGGTCATCTGGATAATATCTCCAATAATCTTTTGATCGGTGCTGTAAATTATTTCAATGGTGCTACAAACTTAGTCAAAAATCAGCTTACCGGTGAATATGATGCCGTTCCCAAAGTACAGCGTGCATACAAAGAAAAAGGCATTGGTACGGTGATCGTAGGTGACCATAACTACGGTGAAGGCAGTTCCCGTGAACATGCTGCTATGGAGCCGCGACACCTCGGAGTTAAAGCTGTGTTGGTTAAATCTTTTGCCCGTATTCATGAAACGAATCTGAAAAAGCAAGGAATGCTGGCCCTGACATTCGCCGACGAAGCGGATTATGACAAAGTGCAGGAAGACGATACCATTGATATTGTAGGCCTTACCGAATTCGCACCCGGCAAACAACTGACAATTATCCTGCATCATGCAGATGGATCTGAGGATTCATTCAAAGTCAACCACACTTACAATGAAAAGCAAATCGAATGGTTCCGGGCAGGCTCAGCACTGAACCTGATCCGGCTTCAGAATAACAGTTAAGGTTAAATTTTCTAAAATATGAAAAGCAGCCTCCTGGCTGCTTTTTTTCTGCCTAAAGGATATAAGACAATCAATTTAGATGTAATGGATTTTTCCAAAATTTTATAATCCAGTTACATTTATTACGTGTACTGCATTTAACAATGGGAATTAGATATATTTACCTCAGCAATGAGAATTTTGACAGGCAATCAAAAATAAGAATGTAATCATGGGACTCTTCAATATTTTCAAACAGA
The DNA here is from genome assembly GCA_015492915.1 of Cyclobacteriaceae bacterium. Classification (GTDB taxonomy): domain Bacteria; phylum Bacteroidota; class Bacteroidia; order Cytophagales; family Cyclobacteriaceae; genus JAAUQL01. The sequence continues at coordinate 537 of WGED01000611.1, read as the reverse complement.
ACGAGGAAGACAAAAACAGGAGCCACATTAAGAATCTCCTTGAAGTCGCTATAGCAGATGGGAATCTTGACGATGATGAATTTAATTTAATACTGAAAATCGCTGGCAGCTACGATATTTCGGAAGAAGAAGTAAAAAACATAAGAAGTAACCCGGGAAGTATTTCTTTCTCTCCCCCATCCAGCTACAGTGCAAAGGTGAAACTTCTGGAAGATCTTGTGAAAGTAATGATCGTTGATAAAACTATCGATGAAAACGAGGTGAAAATTTGTAAGGACCTGGCCATCAGGCTTAACATTGCTCCTGTCATTGTCGATGAACTGATACAGGAAGGGGTAAAGTAAAAAGTATCATTTTCAAAAAATGTTAATATTTTCTTTACCAAGGTATTAAAATGTCTATTTGGAAAATTTCAATCCTTAGATAAATTAAAAATAAAATAAAATTATTCATATTTTTCGTATATTTGCCTGTCAAATCATTGAAAGAGGAATGCTAATAGCATAAATCATGGTTAAAAAAGGCTGTCTCTTATAC
>WGED01000610.1 GCA_015492915.1 Cyclobacteriaceae bacterium | reverse complement strand
AAGTACAACTTGTCCCGCCAGGGCGGGAAGAAAATCAGCACGTTTGATGAGGAGGCATAATGCACTATTAAGGTGACGAGTCAAACGTGAACGAAGTGCCTGATTTTGACGTAGTTTAAGCTCGGAATAGAAAGGTTACTGAGAATTTTGGGTTTAATAATGAAGTCATTGTACATTTGAGTATGGGAACTTTCTTCAGTTCTTTGAAAAGTAGTAGATTCATGTGTTGTTCCGAAATGGTAATTGATAATTTTTAATAAAATAAATAACCATGATTGTTACATTCGTTCATGTATGGGTAAAGCCGGAATATATTGAGGATTTCATAAAGGCCACGATGGAAAACCATGAAAATTCCATAAAGGAACCCGGAAATCTTCGTTTCGACCTGGTACAGGATACCAATGATCCGGCCAAATTTGTGATATATGAAGCTTACGAATCGGATGAAGCGGCAGCAGCCCATAAGGACACCGCACACTATAAAAAATGGCGGGAAACAGTAGCTGACTGGATGGTACAACCGCGCAGAGGTGATAAGTACATTATTATAGCTCCCAAAGATAAATCGTTGTGGTAAGATCATTTGATTTCAATTCTACACCAAAAATTATTTTTGGTTCCGGAAAGCTGAAGTTGTTGCCGGGTATTTTAGAAGAATTCGGCAATACAGTACTCTTGGTTACCGGGCAAAGATCCTTTACGCAGTCCGAGCACTGGGATAAATTGCTGTTGCGGTTCGAATCTGCCAGAGTGCATTGGAATCATTTTATCGTGCAGGGCGAGCCTTCACCGGAGGTGATAGATGAATGTACCGCGACATCCCGGAGTTCTGCTATCGATGCAGTGGTGGCTATAGGAGGGGGAAGTGTTTTGGATGCCGGAAAGGCTGTTTCGGCTATGCTGAAGCAACCTGGTTCTGTGATAGATTATCTTGAAGGGGTAGGCACAAAAAGCCCGACCGGAAATAAGGTGCCTTTCATTGCTGTGCCGACTACATCAGGTACGGGATCAGAGGCAACAAAGAATGCCGTGATCAGTAAGGTAGGGAAGGGGGGATTTAAGAAATCTCTACGTCATGACAACTATGTACCGGATATTGCCCTTGTCGACCCTGAACTGACTGTGAGTTGTCCTGCCTCCGTCACGGCCGCCAGTGGTATGGATGCCTTTACCCAATTGCTTGAGTCATATGTTTCGACCAATGCCAATCCTGTTACGGATGCTCTCGCAATACAGGGAGTAAGAAAAGTGAGAGACGGGCTTGAACGAGCTGTGAAAAACGGCAATGACCTGCAAGCCCGTGAAAACATGGCATTAGCGGCTTTGCTTTCGGGCATCACCCTGGCCAATGCAGGCCTGGGCACGGTTCATGGCTTTGCTTCGTCGATCGGTGGCATATTCGACATTCCTCATGGTCTGGTCTGCGCCCGCCTGATGGGGCCGGTTAACAAATTGACCATAGAAAAACTGAGGGCAAGTAAAGATGGTGCCGAAGGGCTATACAGGTATGCAAGGATCGGCAAGCTGTTCAGCGAGAACAAAAACAAAACGGATGAATATTACATCGATACTTTGCTCAATGTGATCGAAAATTGGACCACATCACTGGGATTGAAAGGGTTATCTGAATATGGTATAAAGAAAAGTGACCTGCCGGAGATTGCTGCAAAGACAGGCAATAAATACAATCCTGTGCCCCTGTCACAAGATGAACTGACCGAAGCATTGAGTATGGCGTTGTAGATAAAATATATTTCTTTTTTCATATTATTGCCTGACCGTTAGTAAGTTTGCGCTGTCAAAATATGCCCGGCACATGCAAGACGGTTTTTTTTATTAAATCATGGAATCTGAATGGCATTTTATTTGCCCTGATGGATGTTGTTTTTATAACTGTATATATTTTTAGAAATCTAACCTTAGAATTATGAACCCTGTCAAAAATTTATTTATTCTCAGCGTATGTTTATTAACTTTTAATACTTTGACTTTTGCCCAGGACCGGAGTGCCTTCCATGAAAGTGATACGCTATATCTGGTTGAGACGCAGGACGGCAATGAATTTATCGGAAGGATTCTTGAAATGACAAAAGACGAGGTCACAATGGAATTGGAGGACAAAACCCGGGTTAAGTTTTCTCAAAATTACATAGTCAGAATTGAGAAAGTAAAGAGAAAGCGTGATCAGCGGTGGTATGAGGGTGTACACACTACAGGATACTTCATCGCAAACAGCGGATATGGTCTCCCAAAAGGAGAGTCGTATTACAAAAATGTGTGGGTGCTGTACAATGAATTTAATTATGGTTTTACCAAAAACCTGTCGATGAGCGCAGGGATGGTGCCACTGTTTTTGTTTGCCGGGGCTCCTACACCCGTCTGGGTCACGCCGAGGGTTACATTCCCATTGGCAAAAGATGTAGTAAATGTGGGGGCAGGGGCAACCATTGGCGGTATTATCGGAGAAGGTAGCGCTTTTTTTACCATGGTCTTCGGCAATGTCACCTTCGGGCCGCGCAATAAGAACCTTTCGGTGGGAGTGGGGTATTTTGCCATAGGCAACGATACAGGGGCAGGGCCTGCCTTCAATCTCAACGGCATTCTGCAGGTTAGTAAAAATACCTTTTT
>WGED01000609.1 GCA_015492915.1 Cyclobacteriaceae bacterium | reverse complement strand
GAATGCACTGATAAACACAGGTTTTGCCTTTGCCTCCCTGTTTAGGCCAGCATGCAAAAGCGATGGCCATGTACTTTAATTTATTGCTTTTCAGCGATTGAGCCATGACAACGGGGAACGGAAATATTTTTTTTAATCGCAGATCATCATTTATTACACTGTACACCATGGCTGGCCGGATAATTTTTTAGGGATTTTCATAAATTGGTTTCAATTTGTGTGCAGATAAATTCACTTTTGTTTATTAACGTTAATTTGGAATTAATCATTAAACGCTAACCGATGAAGGGATTAAGGTTTACCATCAGGAGGAAAATAATGTGGGGCTTTTTGGCTATCATCATCATTTTTACCGTTAATGCCACCTACAGTGTCCTGACCATTTACAAAGGCAATCAGATCATTAAGCAGTCGCAGGAGGTTATCAACCCCATCACCGCTGCCGTCAATGATTTTATTTTTCTGGTCACCCGTTCGAAAATGCTCATCACCAATTGGGTGTATCTACAAACCAATGAGGAGGATAAAGATGCCCTGAGGGCTATTCACGACCATGAATATCTGGAAGTAAAAAACCGAATTCAGGAATATGCGCAAAAGCTTCCCCGTGAAGGTGAGATTCTGCTACTCGACTCAGCCTTTATCAAGTTCGAGGAATTGCTTGATATCGAAAAGAATATCATGACCGACCTGAACGTGTTTGAAGATTATGAAGATCCCATAAAAAAATTCATGGCGGAAGAAGCCATTGAGAGCGAGGTGCTGCCCAGGTCGGCAGAGCTCATCACGATGCTTGAGAGCGTCAACAATTATTTAAGCCGTCAGAAAGCTGAGACCGACACAGGCCTGATGCAAAACTTCAAGCAGCTCATCAGCACAACAGCCATTATGGCGGTAGTATTGTTGATCATTGGTATTATCCTGGCATTCTCAATATCGAGGATCATTACCCGTCCTATCAATTACCTTCGTTCGATCATCGACAGGTTGGGTAAAGGCGATCTGGTAAAGATTGATAAATCAAAATTCAAGAATGATGAGATCGGCGATATGGCCAACTCTTTGTCGGCCATGGCCGAGGGCTTCGGTGAGATTACAGATTTTGCTGAGAATATCGGTAAGGGACAATATGACAGCGAATTCAAGCCCCTTAGTGAAAATGACATGCTCGGTAATGCCCTCCTGGAGATGCGTGCCAATCTGAAAAAAGTGGCGGAGGAAGATAAGAAGCGCAACTGGTCAACGAGTGGTTTGGCCAAGTTCGGCGAGATACTCAGAAAATACAATGATAATTTTGAGAAGCTGGCTGATGAGATTATCTCCAATCTTATAAAATATATGGGCGCCAACCAGGGAGCACTATTTATCATTGACTCCAACAGCGTGGGCACGGAAGATGAGTATATGGAACTGGCTGCATGTTATGCGTGGGATAAGAAGAAATATCTTGAAAAGAAAATCTTTAAAGGAGAAGGACTTACCGGGCAGGCGTGGATTGAGGGCGATGTGATTTATCTTACGGAGGTTCCGAATGATTATATCGTTATAACATCTGGACTTGGTGAAGCCAATCCTAAGAGCATCCTGATTGTACCGCTGAAAGTGAATGATGAAGTTCATGGTGTTATTGAAATGGCGTCTTTCAAGGAATATGAAGATTATGAAATTGAATTTGTGGAGCGCATTGCCGAAAGCATCGCTTCTACCATCTCATCTGTGAAAGTGAACGAACGTACGCAAAAACTGCTTGAAGAATCGACTTTGATGACCGAGCAAATGAGAGCACAGGAAGAGGAGATGCGTCAGAATATGGAGGAGCTTCAGGCTACACAGGAGAAAATACGGCGCGATCAGCTCGACCGCGAATCGAGAGAGCGCATTGTGCTAAGTGATACGGTTATGTTTGAATTGAGTAAGAGCTTCGTGATCAGGTCAACGAATGACAAAATCAAAGATATATTTGGTTTTGCTCCCGCCGAACTTGAGGGCAAAATGTTCAAAGATATCATGGTCAATTCTGCGGAACTGAGTAAAATTCAAAATAATGCTACTACAGAAACATACTGGAATGGTGTGTTGAAGATGAAGCATCGTGATGGCCGTGAGATGAAAGTACTGATCTCAGCAGGTCAGGTGCCTGATTCAATCAATAATGACCTAATGTACGTTATCTATGTGAGAGACTTCACCAAATACATCAAGGATGAAAAGTAACGGTTTATTATTTTTTCTCCCGGTTCTGGTATGGTTGCTGACTTATTGCAGCAGCGATAAAAAAGTTGATCAGCAAGCGGTAAAGGAAGAACTGAAGAAACGGGAGATCAAAAAAATCCCGGAAGCTGAAATCATTAAAAAAGTTTATGACATTGGAGAAGAAATAGCGTCGAACGCACAAAAGACGCTTGCCAAAAATCTTAAAAGTGCCATAGTCAGTGGCGGTGTAGAAAATGCCATCAGTTTTTGCAATATCAAAGCTATGCCGCTCATTGATTCGCTCAGCAAACAATACGGCGCAGAAATCAAGCGGGTGAGTATGAAATATCGTAATCCGAATGACAAACCAAATGAGCTTGAACAGGAAATCCTTGAAGCTTACGCTGCACAGTTAAAAGATTCTACGTCACTGAAAACCAATGTTCAGGTACTTGATGATAATTCTTTTTTATTCACAAAACCCATCATGATAACCAATCCGCTTTGCCTTAATTGTCATGGCATGGAATCGAATGGTTTGACAAAGGAAACAAGGGATTTTATACTCACAAAGTATGCCGATGACAAAGCGACAGGTTATAAACTTGGAGAGCTCCGTGGCATGTGGAGCATTACCATTCCGAAGAAAAAAGTGGTCTTATCAATGTGACCTTGTCGTCTGTTTTCTATGGGAAAACGGTGATTTTTTTCAGTTGATCAATACAAAAGAGAACGTGACAATAAAAAAAAACGGCTGATACATATTGCAATGTACCAGCCG
>WGED01000608.1 GCA_015492915.1 Cyclobacteriaceae bacterium | reverse complement strand
GTAGTGCATTATGCCTCCTCATCAAACGTGCTGATTTTCTTCCCGCCCTGGCGGGACAAGTTGTACTTTAACCTTTCATAACGAAATCCTGGTGAGAATTTTGGGTTTATAATTAATTATACAAATTAGCTGTTACACTTTGCGCAACATATTCTAAATTTGAAATCAGCACAAAAAATCAACGAGCATATATTTATAATGAGGTTGCTTAAACAATTCAAAAAGACCATCATCACTACGGCATTTATCTTGTTTCTGAGTTTTTACAATATTGAGAACCTGAAGCCGGACAAATTTGAATTATTCGAAAATGCTGACAAACTCATACACTTGATAATGTACTTTGGCCTCACCGTTGTTTTGCTTTTTGAATACAGATTTGCACAGGCAGAGAAATGGAGCAAGCAATACATCATCAGTCTTTATCCTGTTATTTTAGGTGCTCTCATTGAAATCCTTCAGCATTATCTTACCGAGGGAAGATCCGGCGAATGGCTTGATTTGGTAGCCAATGTTACAGGTATATTAATCGCCCTCCTTGTATTCAGGTTTCTCAAGAACAACAGGTTTCTCATCAGGATTATTAAATTTCCTGCAAAATAACTTTTGAGTTTTTATCTATCTGACGGTATTACTTTGGCAATTTGCCATGAAAAATAGCCTATTTTTCTTAGCGGCCAGACATCAATAAACCACTTTGAGCATAAGGGGGCGGTGATCCGAGATATAGTTCAAATAGCGCTTGTCACAGTCATCATAGGTTATCGTCGCAACAGAATGCCACGAACTGAACAACTCGTTGGAAATCATGATGTGATCGATGTGACTGGGATAGCTTGGATATGACCAATATCTCGAATCACCCTTTGCGATATCCATATCCGTGAATTTATAGTTTAGGCTGTCATCAATGAAATTCAAAAAGGGATTCTGAAGTGCCGACTGAGACGATATCTCATCGTTGAAATCACCCAGAATGATGACCGGTTGATCATTGAGATTTGTATCAATATATCTTTTCAACATACTGCTGGCACTGTCACGGCGCTCAAAATTTTCCGCCCCATCGCAACATTTCAGATGTAAATTGAAAAAATGAATCGCCTGCCCATTTGTATGGCTTACTACAAAATGCAATGCAGGCCTTGGAAAGGCAAAAAAGTTATCCGTAAATACGGGTTCGACATCATTGATCACATTCACCTCGGACGTTTTGTACAAATATGCAAGGCTCAGATAGTCATCGGGAAATATCTGGTAGTCCCATCCACTCAAAGAATCAGTCAGTCTTTTAAGCCAAATTTCGCTGGTGATTTCCTGCATAGCAATTATATCCGGATCCTGCTTTTCGATGATCTTTTTCAGTTGGGAAATCGTGATCTGTACGTCAAGAGGAAATTGCTCCACATTCCATGTCATAATCTCAAAAGTATCCGGTGCCACGGTCGTCATGCAGGCGTCAACATCCAGATCCTGAAACGGCGGAACCGGAGCAGGAGGGTTATCCTCATCACAGGCCCCTATTAACAATAGTGAAAAAATTGCCGCAAAAAATAACCAAAATCTCAATAGCTTCATTTTAAGTTTTGTTTAACCAGTATCGGTTGAATACCAAACTCAGACCGTTCGCCACTATCTGAAACGACCACACCAGCGTCAGATTGCCAAACGAGCTCCAATATCCTTTGACGAGATAAAACATGGGATGATAAAATACCGGTAAAAGCGCCAGGGAAATCATCAGTATCCCGGCGAGCATCGAAAAATCATCCACATCCATGACATCGGTTTTCATCCCTTTCATTAGCAACAGCACAAGGAGATAAATCACCAAATTAATCGTGACCAATGTGACGCCGTGTAGAATGCCTCCTTCGGTAAAAGAAACGGACCTGAAAACGATAATCGAAAAGACGATGGAAAAAAGATTGAGTACCACAAGAAAAAATCCGTGCATCAGAATGCGCAATAATGTCCTTCCTCTACTCATAATCAGACGGCTATCGGGGCTTTGATATGAGGATGGGGATCGTAGTTCTCCAATGAGAAATCCCCGAATTTGAAATCAAAGATGTTCTTTACCTCAGGGTTGATTTTCATGACTGGCAGCGGTCTGGGCTCCCTTGATAACTGAAGCCTTGCCTGATCGAGATGATTGGAATACAGATGTGCATCCCCGAAGGTATGCACAAATTCTCCCGGCTGCAGGTCACAAACCTGGGCCATCATCATGGTGAGCAAAGCATAAGAGGCAATATTAAACGGTACGCCGAGAAATATATCGGCGCTGCGCTGATAAAGTTGACATGAAAGCTTTCCGTTTGCAACATAGAACTGGAAAAAAGCATGACATGGAGGCAGTGCCATTTTTTCTATCTCCCCCACATTCCAGGCGCTCACGATCAGTCTTCTTGAATCCGGATTGTTTTTGATCTGGCTTACAACATTGGAAATCTGATCGATCACTTTGCCGTCAGCAGAGGTCCACTTGCGCCACTGGTGACCGTACACAGGCCCCAGTTCGCCATTCTCATCCGCCCATTCATCCCAGATAGTCACCTTGTTTTCACGTAGATACCTGATATTGGTATCGCCCTGCAAAAACCACAATAATTCATGGATAATCGATCGCAAATGCAATTTTTTGGTGGTTAGAGCAGGAAACCCCTCACTCAGATCAAACCTCATTTGATATCCGAAAACACTTAATGTCCCGGTTCCGGTCCTGTCATCTTTTCTCACTCCATGATCCAGCACGTGCTGCATCAGATCAAGATATTGCTTCATTTGTATCTATCAACTTAATTTAACCAACAAATATTTTCCGTATTAATATCCCAAAGAATTTGCTTTATTTACTACCTCGCGTGTATTTTATAGCTATAAATCCTGACCGGAAGGTTTTTGGGCTTTGCTTCCGGCAAATTTAAAAGTATTTATGATTATTCCTTTATTGCCCAAAGTAAATAAAAGACTAAATTTCACAAAGTTCGCTGATAACCTGACCGCCTGATAATTTTAAATAAAATGCTACACAATTATTAATGAATTCACCAATCGATAATCCACTTCTGTCAATCAAAAATTTATTGCACAGGCATAAGAAATGGGCCGTGGCAATTGTGGTCATTATCGCCATTTATTGGACTGTAAGCTATTTTTTCAATAAATATTCATCAGGAATTATCCATGATTTTGTTACCGAACTGGTAAAAAAGCAATCGAGAGGTTTTTATGAAGTCAGTTTTGACGATGCCGGGTATTATGTTTTTAAGCGGCGTTTTCACGTTTCAAACCTTCTTCTGCACCCTATAGTGCAAAGTAAATCACAAAACAGAAATACCTTAAGAGACGAGATTTTTAATATATCCGTCCCAAATATAGAGATCAGGTTTTCGGGTTTGTGGCAATTTCTTGTACAAAAAAAGTTGGATATCATAACCATCGATATCGATCGGCCATCAATTAAAATCCAGAACAATGCTGCAGATAAAGAACCCAAAAAGATTTCTTTTGAAATAGGCAATCTTTACAACCTGCTTTCTGATTACCTCATTGACCTTGAAATCAGGAATTTCAAAATTAACAACGGACTGCTTAATCTTCACACCCGGAACAGTAATGGAATCAATAATTTTACAATAAAGGGGATCAACTTTAAGATCGTGAATTTCCAGGTCGATGAAAAGGCCGGCGCCAGAAAAGACAAATTCTTTTATGCCGACGATATATCACTCTCTATCGAAGATGAGATATTGTTTCTCAAAGACAGTCTCCATGAAATCACTTTCGACAAATTTTATTTTTCAACACGCGAAAATACACTTGGGTTTGAAAATCTCAAACTAGGCAGGATAAATGCCCCGACTACCAATCCTGACACACACAATCATTATGAGATTTCGATCCCTTCTCTTCATTTTTCCGGCATCGATTTTCTGACAGCCCACAATGACAATCAATTGCTTATTGATACGGTAGACATAGAGCAGCCGGAAATCGTCATTATAAAAAGGGTGAAAAGTGGGCAAAAAACCAAAGCAGGGAACGCCATTTCCAAATCGATCATCCTCAATCATGAGTTTGTAAAAATTGGCCACTTTAACTTAAATAATGCGCATGTCAACCTTAAGGATGAAACCGATGGTAAAGAAAAAAGCTTCTCCATTAACCATGTATCGGCCTACCTTGATAATGTAAAGCTTGACACCGGTTTTCGTGAAGGACTGATTCCCGGAGTGAGCTTTGATAAGATTATGCTCGAAATTACGGATTTCGACCGAATTCTGCCCGATGAAAATCATATCATGAAGTTCAGTCATTTTTCCATCACCAATGACCCTTCACAAATCTCCCTTACCGACTTTCACTACGGACCTAAGGATACTTACAGGGCTGATGGCAAAAGCGAAGTGATCATCGATGTGCCTCAATTGACGATCGACGACTTCAATCTCGCCAGGGCAGTTAAGGCAGATTCATTTGAGTTACCCGGCATCCTCATTCAAAACCCTCAAATCAGAATATTACCGGCTTTAATTTCAACTACAAAAACTGCAAGTACTTCTCAGACCGAAGGCCTCGATGGATTATATGCAAAGCTGCAAACAATGTCCCGTTTGTTTGCTATTGATAAACTGAGGATCAGGCAGGGCCAATTCATCCTGTCGAATCCTAATCAGGATACTGAAGAGCAAGTCTTATTGAAGGATTTTTCTGTTGATCTGTTCAATTTTCAGGTTGACAGTACGACCAAAGGCGGAACCAGCTTGCTGCATGGCGCCACGCTTAATTTTTCAGCCAGGGACGGAACAGTGAAATTGCCAAAGGGTGATATATCATTTAGCACGGCAAATTTCTCGACAAACAACGGGCGATTCAGAGTAAATGACCTGACGGCGAAAATTGGGGAGCCATCATCCCCATTGGAAAACAGTCTTAATTTTAACCACATTACTCTGACGGGAATTAATCCTGATCAAATCATTTTTAATAAAAATATTGCGTTTGATTCATTGACTTTTCGAATAACAGATGCAAAAATACATCAGCACACCTCCCCTGCCGATACCCTGCAAAAAGTCAAAAAACCGAGCATAAATCTCCCCAAGCTGACAATAAATCATCTCGCTGCACAGGTAGATCAATTCCGGTTTATCAAGGACAGCCTGACCGTGTACAGGGTAAACAATTTCAAAACCATGATTTTGGGCTTTATCATTGACAAATCATTAAGCGATAAACCCATAAATCAGTTTGATTACCAAAAAATCGATCGAATCAGCGTAGAGGATTACAGGCTGTACATCAAAAATATCAACCACCTGTTTAAGGTATCCGATATCAACTGGAAGGGTGGCAAGTCCGCCCTAAAGATCGATGAGATATCACTGGCTCCGTATGCCAAAACAGACAATGTGTATAAAATTAAAATACCCTCTGTCACCATTAACGGTCTTGATCTGAAGGGATTGTTGAAGGGCTCTTATTATGATGGGGATGAGATAATCATTGAAAATCCATCGATTAATTTCAGCCTGAAGGAAAGCAAGCAACAAAAGCTGACAAGCCTCGACCTGGGCTTTATCCCCCTCCTCCTCCGAAACCGTTTCCTGGGCGCAAATTCCAGAGCATTTGATGTACGTTCCGCTAATATCGTATTTCATCAAAAAGCTCCTAAGGACTCAGTATTTTTCGAAGCTGATAACCTGAACCTGTTTGTCGATAATTTCAACCTCGACTCCACAACCGTGATGACGAGCGAACGATTTCTCTTCGCAAATGATATCAGACTTCAGGGTGATTACCTGTCGGCTTACCAGCAGTCGAACAGTAATTTTTATAATATCAATCACTTTTACATTTCCACAAAGGAAAAAGACATTCGTCTCAACGGCCTGTATTATGGTTCGAACACCAAAGATGAATTCAAGGATAAAGGGAAAGTCAAAATAACTGTGGAAAACCTTAACCTCATTGATTTTAATTTCTTCGGACTGACGCAAAACAAACGTATAGAACTGGGGGAGATTATGGTTGACCGGGCACGGATGAAGCTGACCCCACCCGAAAACAAGTCTGAAGAAAAGGAAAAGAAACCGGAAAAAATAGATCTTTACAACTACGCGCTCGATACCTTACTATTAAAGAATATTCAAGTAAATCGTTTGCTCGTCTCACATTCAGAAGCCATTATAGAAAATCCCGAATCGGGAGAGAACCAACTGGTGATTCCCGATATATGGGTCCTGGCGGAGAATATTAAATATAATCCCGCGATAGTGCATGACTCCAGCAGGCTGTTTTATTCTGACAATCTGACGACCAGGCTGTCAAATGTGAATTATGTATTGCCGGATAATTTGTCAAAAATCAGAATTGATGAACTATCTATGAACACATCCGACTCTCTGATACAGGTGATCAATTTTGCCCTTATCCCGTTGGCCTCCAAATATGATTTCGGTCCGTCCAAAGGATACCAGACTACATGGCTCCATATCGAAAATGACTCAATCACCGCGCAGGATGTTGATTTTTTCGGGATTCTCAACAAAAAGAGGTTTGATGCAAAATCCATTTCCGTTGATGGATTACAGATTTCCGCCTTTCGCGATAAGCGTGTGCCTTTCCCCGAATGGCAGCGTGTACCACTGCCGCAAACGTCTTTGAAAAAGATGGATTTCACCATTAATGTGGACAGCATCAAACTCAATGGCGGATTCATAAATGATCAGGAACATGTCGAAAAGGCATTCAGCCCGGGTGAAATTTTTTTCAGCAAACTCGAGGCTACTATCATGAATCTGACGAATGATTCGATCCGTATATTATCAAATCC
>WGED01000607.1 GCA_015492915.1 Cyclobacteriaceae bacterium | reverse complement strand
GAATTATCACCTATTTACCATGCATGCAGCAAATCAGATAACAGGCGGGTCATTGCTGGCGCTCATCGCCGGGCTGATCATCTTTGTCATCATCGCATACCTGCTTTACAAAAAGATGGACAACTGGTAATTTTTTTAAAGGTCATGGGGCCAAAGACTTTATATTTTTTAACCAACACACGGTTCCTCTGGGGATTTACCGTTGCCTTGGCATTGCTGGTATACGCGGTTGGAATGCTTGTGCCCGTGATGGAAGTGGATGGCGGTGTGTACGCGGAAATTTCGAGAGAGATGTACCGCAGCGGTAATTTTCTGGAAATATATCTCAAAGGACAGGACTGGCTCGATAAACCGCATTTTCAATTTTGGGTTACAGCCCTGACATTCAACCTGATGGGTTACGGTACGGTGACATACAAGCTGCCCGCAGTGCTCTTTCTCCTTCTGGGTGCTCTGTACACCTTCCTTTTCGGAAAAAATTTTTACAATGTCAAAATTGGTTATCTAGCCGCATTGTTCCTGCTCACGGCCCAGCACATCATCACCTCCAATTCCGATGTGCGTGCAGAGCCCTATCTGACGGGAATGACCATTTTCTCATTGTATTACCTCGCCGGTTATCTGCGAGACAAAAAAGCCGTTCAGCTCATAGCAGGCGCCCTGGGTCTTGCCATTCTGCTCATGACAAAAGGGCTATTTACCATCATCCCCGTAGCATCAGGGCTAGGCCTGGCGCTCATTTATGAAAGAAAATGGAAAGAGATACTGCACTGGCAGTGGCTGGCGTTGATCGGCATGACCTTTATTTTCATCGCACCCACGCTCTGGGGCTATTACCGGCAGTTTGATCTGCATCCTGAAAAGGAGATCTTTGGACAGCACGGTGTCTCCGGACTGAAATTCTTCTTCTGGGACAGCCAGTGGGGACGTTTTGCCAACACAGGCCCCATCAAAGGCGAAGGTGACCCGACCTTCTTTCTGCACACTTTGCTGTGGGCCTACATGCCGTGGGCATTTCTCGCTTATTTTGCCCTTTTTGTCAAAGCCAAAGCGCTGATCAAAAAAACCGATAACCGCGAGTCATATACTTTTTTCGGCTTCGCTTTTATGTTCGTGATTTTCAGTGTCTCGCGGTTTCAGCTACCGCATTACCTCAATGCGCTCTTTCCGCTGCTCTCCATCATCACGGCAGACGGCCTGTACCGCTATGCCAAAAATGCCCGTTTTCTCAAGGCCTTTTATCACATTCACCTCTGGTCATCGGTCCTTTTGCTCATATTGATGGTAGCGATCCATTATGTCTTTTCCGATGCTTTCCCAAAACCAGATGTGTATCTGGTGTTTCTCGCAGGCATATTTATCCTGACCCGGCTGCTCACACAACAAGGACAACGATTCAGAAAGATCATCTTCATCCCTGCCATCACCATACTGTTGGTCAATTACTACATAAACCGAAGTTTTTATCCGCAACTGCTTCATTATCAGTCGGAATCGGAAGCCGCATTTTACATTAAAGACCATAATCTTGACGCCGGGAAAGTCGTCTCGCTCGACGAAGTAGAGCACACGCTCAGCTTTTACCTCGACAGGATCGTGCCTTACATCCCCCCCGAAGAAGCGAGTTATGAGCGTCTTACCGGAAAGTATGTTTACGCGAATGATAAAGGCCTGAATGCCATGCGGCAAAAAAACATCCCCGTTGAAGAGGTCGCCACCTTTCCCGATTTTCATGTCACTACCCTCAACGGCACTTTTCTCCATAAAAAGACGAGGAAAGAGGTGCTGGTGATGAAGTATTTATTAAAGGTTCCGGCAAAGCCTGCCGATTGATTTCCATGAAAAAATCACGATTTTTCCATGAGATACTCCGCCAACCTCCCTTTAATCCAATCGGGTGAAATGCCCGTGATACAGGGCCTCGTGACACAGGTGGTTTTGCGGTGGTTGGCGGCGCTGACACAGGGTGAGCAGGGCAGCCCGAGATAGAATGACTCCGCATTGCCCAAGGGGCCATACAGCGCAGGCGTTTCGGGGCCGAAGATCACGAACACCTTCAGATCGGTGACGGAAGAGAAATGCGCGGGCCCCGAATCATTGGTGAGCATAAGATGGCTGATGCTGTAAAGCGGAACCAGTTCATCGAAAGTGAAATCGCCCGCCGAATTGACAAAGCGCTCATGGCCCACCATGTCCACGACGCTCTGCACATATTCACGCTCGGCCGGCGCACCCGTGCCGATGAGCAATATGTCATCGAGCTCGGACAGAAGATATTTTGCGACTTCAGCAAAATTCCCTGGCAGCCAGCGTCGCTGCGGCAACATGTCCGAAGCATTCACATTAAACAGCAGCAACCGCTCCTCTTTCCACGCAGGATACAATTTCTTAACCTTTTCCCTCACTTTTTGAGCTTCGGCGTCAGGCACGGTCACCCTGGCGAGTTGCAACTCCTCTTTGGTGACAGGTGTCGTAGGATATGGCGTGTCATGTTTTCCCAATGCACTGTTAACCAGTGACATGAAATTGACGGAAATGTGCACATGGGCATTGTATCGCACAGGAACATTGATCAGGTTGCCGCGATAGAGGCCCTCGTCATGGTGCGAGGCGAAGCCTATCCGCGAGCCTGCGCCGCTCAGGGCCGTCAGCAGGGCCGTGAAGCGCGAGAACAGCTCAAGGTCAATGACCGTCCTGATCTTTCGCTTTCGCGTCCAGATCATGAAGCGCAACACATCGATGGCCAGTACGAGCAGGCCGTCGGCACGCATCCTGAAGATATTGTCCTTCGGGACGGTGTTCAGGATCTCAAGGCTTTTGTAATTATCCTCGAAAATGGCAAAGAAAAGCTCGGAGCCGCCATCCCTTTGCAGCTTGCGCATGGCGGGATCGACGATGATGGCACTGCCCATCTCGGACAACTCTATGAAAAGCACCTTGGACAGATCCGGCTTTTTCTTTCTGCCGAAACGGAAAAGACCGATAAGCCACATCAGGATGCTCATTAAAAAACTAAGCGGGACGCCTGCCCACTTGTCCACCTTGCGCATTGTATCAACCTTCATCGCAGAAAGAAATATTGAGTGTCGTTAAAGGGCGTAAAATTACGATATTCATACATAAAGTCAGGGAATAGGGCAAAATAGTTTGACATAGCGATTCGATTGTTCAATTGTTCGCATGTTCGGGAAGAAACATACGAGTTGCCATGATGCTTCTATGAGAAAATCATCAAAATCCCATAGCTGTGTCATCGCCGCGGGGGTCTGCGCCACCTTCAAGCGAGCCGTCCTCCCGCACAAGGATAGCATCCACCCTACCAATGGCATCGCGTTTTTTCAATGAGTGTCCCAACTTTTTTAGCTTCTTTCTCAATGCTCTATCAAATCGCCCTTTCTCATACTGAATGTAATCGGGTCGCCATTGATGATGGAACCGTTTGAAATCGACCGCGCCCTGCATATTCATGCCGAACTCAATGACATTCAGGATATTCTGAAAGACCGACGTGATGATCGTAGAGCCGCCCGGCGTGCCAGTCACCATGAATAATTTGCCGTTTTTCTCAACGATTGTCGGCGTCATGGAACTGAGCATACGCTTGCCCGGCTCTATGGCATTGGCCTCGCCGCCGATAAGGCCGTACATGTTCGGGACGCCGGGCTTTGATGAGAAATCATCCATTTCATTGTTCAGCAAAAAGCCCGCACCGCCCACCACCACATAATTGCCGTAACTGCCGTTGAGCGTTGTGGTACAGGACACGGCATTGCCTTCCGCATCCACAATGGAAAAATGTGTGGTTTCTTCATGTTCTTCGATGAATTGTCCGGCACTGATTTTAGTGGTCTGCCTTGCTTTATCCAAACTGATCAGCGCTGTACGGAGAGCTAAATATTCGGGATCGAGCAACTTAAATACCGGCACTTCTATGAAATCAGGATCGCCAAGATACTCCGCTCTGTCGGCAAAGACGAGCTTCTCACATTCTGCCATTACGTGAATGGTCCTGACATCATTGACACCCCATTCCCCAACGGGAAAATGACTGACCATCCCGAATAACTGCCCGATCGCCACGCCACCGCTCGATGGCGGTCCCATAGAGATCATCTTATAATCTTTATAGTCAAACACTACAGGCTCACGCCAGACAGCCCTGTAATTCGCCAGATCCTCATAAGTGATCAGGCCGCCGCCCCGCCGCATCTCTTCCACTATCAGCTTTGCGGTTTTTCCTTTGTAAAAACCTTCGGCTCCCTCTTCTGCGATGCGCTCCAGCGTCACGGCCAGCCCGGGCCATGAGATCGTATCCCCTTCATGCCATTCTTCCCGCTCAAGATTCGACGGCATCACCGTGCTGTATTGTCTGATCTGCTCCGTCACCCAGTTCAGTCCGTCGGCTTCCTTTTCTGTTAGGGGAAAGCCATCCCGGGCAAGCTTTACGGAAGGCTCAACCAATGACCGCCATGGCATTTCACCGAATTTTTCATGCGCCATCACCATGCCGTACACCGATCCCGGCACCCCTGCCGCCAGATGACCCTGCCGGCTTTTCCCGCTGTCCGCTTTCCCGTTCTCATCGAGATACATATCCCTGTGGGCTGCCGCCGGGGCCTTTTCACGATAATCCAACGTGAAATATTTGCCGTCACGGGTTCGGTACACGATGAAGCCTCCTCCTCCGATGTTGCCCGCCGAGGGATGCACCACGGCAAGCGCGAACTGCACCGCCACCGCCGCATCGATGGCATTTCCGCCATTTTTCAACACGTCCAATCCCACCTTGGTGGCCAGGGGGTGCGCCGACACCACCATCGCCTTTTCCGCCCTCACGCCAAGCCTTCCGGGGCCAACAAGCTCTTTCCTTTCCGAACAGGATAGTATCAGGAAAAGTGAAAGAAAGATAAAAAATACCCTTTTTCTCATGTCAGCCAATTTTGATCACATGTCCGGCCCGCCTGCGATCGCCTGCGCCGTGCAGTCCGCCGTTTTTGTCACGGAACACAGCATGCACGCCTCCGAAATACATGTTCTGTTCATTCCAGAAAAATTTTTCCATGCCTTCCGGCAACCGGACCCTGTCCACTTCCTCATGCCTGATTCCCGGTTCAATGTCCATGTGGTTGCCCTCAAGGTGGATGCGCGGGTCATTCACGATATTGTCGTATGGCAAGCCGAAATCCAGGTAGTTGATGATGGCCTGTGAGATGGCCGATCTGATGCGGTTGGAGCCTCCCGAACCCAAGCCTGCCGTCTCCCCGTCTTCCCGCTGCACCACCGTCGGACTCATCATAGAGCTCATCCGCATGTCCGCCGTCCACTTATGAAAACCGTCCTTATTGAGGTCTTCTTCGCCGAGCATGTTGTTGAGCATGACATCCGTGCCGGGAATGAGGTAGCCACAGCCCTCCCCCACCGAGGTGGTGCACGAGGCAATATTGCCCGCCTTGTCCATCACGCTTACATGGGTCGTATTGCCCGATTTGTGCAGGGAGCTGAGCAGGGCCTTGCGCATGGTTTCCACAAAAGCAGGCTCGAACAGTTCGTTGAGTATCCCCTGCTGATACATTCTGTTCTCATATCTCTTCAACCTTGCCGCAGTAGTAAGCCTGATGGCATCGGCAACGGCCTGCAGGTGTCTGGCGGTTCCGTAGTCTTTACGCTGCAGCGAAACACCTTCTATGATCTTCAGTAAATAAGCGATCAGCGGGCCTCCCGCGTTGGGCGGTGAGTTGGTGATGATCGCCGCATCCCTGTAACGGACAGTCAACGGCTTTCTCTTCACGACCCTGTACGAGTTAAAATCATCCCTTGTGATATGTCCGCCGTGAGTCCGGCTCATTTCTGCCACCTTCACGGTGATCTCCCCTTCGTAAAAGTAACGCGGGCCTTCGAGCGACAGGTATTCGAAAAAATCAGCCATCCGCGGCAGATAGTAGGCGTCACCGACCTGCGGCGTTTTATCATCCTTGAAATATATCTCTTTTCCATGCGGGGTGTACGACAGAATGGGCCTGAGAATGTCGATCTGGTACTTTGTCTGCCTGTGGAGCACAATGCCTTTTCTGATGCGCTCGGTCACAGGCACCATGATCTCCTTCATCGGCATGGAGCCCAAATCCCTGTGCACTTCGAAAAGACCTGCAATATTGCCCGGTGTAGCCACAGACCCGAATCCGATATGAAATTCCTGCGTTTTATCGCCGAAATCGACGATGACGGGCAGAAACTCAATGTCCGTTACGGAGCGTTTTGCCTTGGGCGTCTGTACGAAAAAGTCATAGAGCACATTTTCACCATGATGATGGTGCGCGAGCAGAAAACCGCCGCCGCCCGCCGAGGTGATGGACGAGCTCGCTGCGAACGACATAAAAGTAGCCGCGATGGCAGCATCGAAGGCATTGCCTCCCGCCCGCAATATTTCAGCGCCCGCTTCTGCTGTCAGCCGGTCTCCCGCTGCGATCACACCATGGTTTGCCATATATTTCTGCAAATTGAATTACCGGCAAATGTATAAAAAATCAAAGGTACAATTCTAACGCGGGCAGGATGAAAGTGAGGGCAGGGCTGCCCGTCATGAATTTTGCTGAATTTTGGGTATAAAAACGCAAAACCCGAGGTCACCGGATCAGGCTATGGG
>WGED01000606.1 GCA_015492915.1 Cyclobacteriaceae bacterium | reverse complement strand
GGGTTTGTTAGGATGTTGAAGGTTTTTATTATGAGATGCAATCCCGAAGGGATGGCAATATTATAGAATTCGGGCAATACAATAACCCCAACCCTGAAAGGGTGGCATGATTCATATTTAGTTCTTGGTCAATAGTTCTGTTTCTGCAAAAAACAATTCGGTCGGAGAGCTTCATCTTTTATAAGAGGGATTAACGGTATTAAACCGGCTCTTGCTTAGTAGCGGGGGTAGGACTTGAACCTACGTCCGCCAGTCGGCGGATATGAGCCCGTCGGGCGTAATGGGAAAAGGATTATTTTTGTTTGAGCAGCGTCTGGCGGATGTATTGCCGGCCTTTGGCAGACTTGAGCTGTTTTTCTCTTTTCATGGCCTCAGCTTTCGTTGCGAATGTTTCTGTGTGGATCAATGTCCACGGCCTGAAATGGACAGTCCATCCCTTTTTGCCGAGATAATTGTGAGAAAGCAGCCGCTGTTCAAGATTAGATGTAAAACCAATGTAAATCTTGTCAAACTTTTCAGCATAAAGGACATAGACTGTAAACATGATGGAACAGGTATAATCAAGAAGAGCCGGCATAAACCGGCTCTTGCTTAGTAGCGGGGGTAGGACTTGAACCTACGACCTTCGGGTTATGAGCCCGACGAGCTACCAACTGCTCCACCCCGCGATTTAATTGGACTGCAAAGCTAAAAATAAATCGATAAAAATCAATATACAAATGCACGATATCATGAAAAAACGGCAATTTTTTTATAGTGCAGACGGGCTCAGGGTTTTATGGGTAAACTTAATTTTGCAGAGCAGCCGATAATTGGCGATTATTGAATAATTTTTAATGCAAAAACAAAACTATGGCCCATAAAGCAGGGTTTGTCAGCATCGTCGGCAAACCGAATGTAGGCAAATCGACCCTGATGAACCAACTGGTGGGGGAGAAGCTCTCCATCATCACTTCCAAGGCGCAGACCACGCGCCACAGGATCATGGGCATCATCAGCGGCGATGACTTTCAGGTGGTCTATTCCGACACACCGGGCATCCTGACGCCCAAATACGAACTCCAGAAATCGATGATGCGCTTCGTGAGCAGTTCGCTCGAAGATGCCGACATCCTGCTGTTTGTCACCGACCTGTATGAAAAATACGACAACGATGAGATGATCGACCGCATCAGGAACGCCGGTGTGCCTGTGTTACTCGTGCTCAATAAGATAGACCTGGCAAAGGGCAGCCAGGCGCAGGACAAGCTGAAATACTGGGAAGAGGTCATAAAACCGGAAAAGAGCATTATGATCTCCGCATTGCAGGGCCTGGGCATCGCCGATCTGTTTAACACGATTCTTGAGATGCTGCCGGAGCACCCGCCGTATTTTCCCAAAGACCAGCTTACCGACAAGCCCGAACGGTTTTTTGTTTCGGAGATCGTGCGCGAGAAGATATTTAAAAACTACAAAAAGGAAGTACCGTACAGTTGCGAAGTCGTGACGACGGAATTTACTGAAGATGAGAAGATTATCCGCATTCGCGTGGTCATCAATGTGGAGCGCAAGAGCCAGCGTGCCATACTGCTCGGTCATAAGGGCGAGCGCATCAAAAAAGTCGGAATAGAAGCCAGAAAGGATCTGGAAGAATTTTTCGGCAAGCAGGTTTATCTGGAGCAGTACATTGCTGTGGAACCGGATTGGCGCAAAAAAGCCAACAAACTGAAACGGTTCGGGTATTGATTGCTGAGCAGAAATAGCTGCACAGGCATAGTCCATTTTCCATTAGTAAAAAATGATTAAAAATCCATGAATTGGGAGCGATTATTGAGTGACCGCCGGCCGGGGGAAGCACCGAAAACACGACCTGACAAAAGGAGCAAATTCGAACAGGATTACGACCGCATTGTGTTCAGTCATCCTTTTCGCATGTTGCAGGATAAGACGCAGGTTTTTCCGTTGCCCAAGCAGGATTTTGTCCATACACGGCTCACGCACAGCCTGGAGGTAGCCAGCGTCGGGCGGTCGCTCGGCAAATATGCCGGCGAGCGTGTATTGCACAACAATCCGTCACTGAAGGAGCAGGGCTTCACCTCCGCTGATTTCGGTGCTATCGTTTCTGCTGCGGCGCTGATGCATGATCTGGGCAATCCGCCCTTTGGCCATGCAGGCGAAAATGCCATCTCCGATTTTTTCAAAAAATCACCGATGACAACTGATATTAAGGCACTTATGAGTGATAAGGAATGGCATGACCTTATGAATTTCGAAGGTAATGCACAGGGCTTCAGACTGGTGAACAAAGAGAATTTTCAGGGGCTGCACCTTACCTTTGCCACACTCGGCGCCTTTAGCAAGTACCCCCGCGAATCGCTCATTTCTAAAGTGATCCCTGAACGGAAGAGCCAGAAGAAATATGGTTTTTTGCAGATAAATAAAGCTGTTTTCCGGGAGTTGGCTACGGAAACGGGACTGATACCGCTCGGTGATGCCGACGATGCCGCATGGTGCCGTCACCCGCTTGCTTTTCTGGTGGAAGCCGCAGATGATATTTGCTATAATATCATCGATCTGGAGGATGGCGCCAATCTGGGCCTTGTGTCGCTGGACGAGACGAAAAACATGCTGTCTGCCATCATCGGTGATGATTTCAGGGAGGAGAAATTTGAAAAAATCAAAAGCACGAAAGAAAAAGTAAGCGTACTCCGCGCTATGGCCATCTCCAGGCTCATCAATCAGTGTGTGGCCGGGTTCATGGAAAATGAGCATAATTTACTCAACGGCTCCTTTGACAGGGCGCTCACCGATGAGATCGAGTCGGCCGGTGTTTTGAAAGAGATCCGGAAGCTTTCCTATGAAAAAATATACAAATCGCGGATGGTGCTGGAACGGGAGATCGCAGGGTTCGAAGTGCTCAACGGTTTGCTCGAAGCATTCGTCCCCGCCGTCATCAGCCTGAAAACGAAAAAGAAGGTCAGTTGGCGCCATTCGAGTCTGCTGAGCCTGTTGCCCGCTGAAACACAGATCGATATCAGGTCTGCCGCAACCGTTTACGAAAGCCTTTTGGCGCTGATGGACTTTATTTCGGGGCTCACCGATTCACTCGCATTGTCCATCTTCAGAAATATCCGGGGTATCTCCCTTCCGGGCAGGTGAAATTGCAAAATCCCCAAACAGGCCTTTACCGGTCACGAATCATAATTCCATGAAAAAGCGATTATTTTTCTCCAAAAGAATTTTTTTGATTGGATGTATTGGTCTCCCAAGAATTGCGGGTGGGTTGTCCACGGGTTGGCCACAACTTAAAAATCCATGAAAAAAAGGCTATTTTTCAGGCAAATAATGCCACGACTCTCCCCACGTCATCAATATCAACGGATAATCCGATGCTTTCAGTTCCGGGTAGGTCAGCTCCAGGTACTCCGAATCACCCCAGAAGGGCACTCTGTCATAGACCGGATGACCGAGCTCGTTTTCATGACCGGGTATCACCACCTTCGGGTCAAACCCTTTCACAATCCTGTATAATTCATTGGTCCAGCAGTTTGGCAGGAAAATATCCACGTTGTGCTGCTCAGCCACATGGTCGATCCAGTCATAGTCGATCATAAAATCGCCTTCGTTGATCTGGTCGCCGATATGCGACACGGTAATGCCTTCGGGGGTGTACACCACCACGACATTGTTTTCTATCTTGCTCATCTGATGGCCCGGATATACCACCACATCAAGGGTAACATCGCCATTTTTGATTTTCAACGGCTGTTTTGTGCCCACTTCCCTTTTCAGATGGGTGATGGCGGCATGGATGGCCATGTCCTGCCATACCTGGGGCGGCGCTACTACGGGCTTGTCCGCATTCAGGAAAATATCCGCAACCCGCAGATCGGCATGGTCCCGGTGCCGGTGACTGATAAAGAGCACGTCGCACTGATCCGCAAAGCGTTTTATGATATCGGTGGAAAGAGAAAAGTCCCTCGAATCGGCAGAGGTCGCCCGTGTCAGGTCAAAGGCCAGGGTGACGGAGGGCGTCCGCACGATGAAAGCCATATTGTACAATTTCCATATCATAGCGCCTTCCTTAACCTGTGTGGTTTCAATTTCTTCCAGCGCTTTTTCAATCCTGCTATGGAAAAAATCCTGCACGGGCGGCCTGAAAGCAGCGTATTTATCATGCATCACCGCATCCATCAGCAACAGTGCCAGCCATCGCGGTTTTTCCGTCGGATATTGCGGTGGATATGCTTTCAGGGTGGCGTCGATTTCTTGGAGAAAAGCTTCCGATTGCCTGTTCATATAGGCATTGTCACGCGCCGAAAGGCAAGTGTCGATGGGTTGCCGGGCGAATGCCTGTCCGGCAGACATTGCCACAAAGATGAGTGTAAAAATATGCCTTATTTTCATGAATGATAATGATTTTTGTTTGTGCTACCAGGAGTTCCGAATCTTTTAAATAATTTACCCCAAGGCATGACTTTCAGGCCATTTTTTGCGAAATTATCTTTCGATAGGCCTGGAGTTTCTTATTTATTTACAGACATCCATTCTTCAAACTCCTTTTCGATATCTTCGTTGCCGGTAAATGGTTTGTAAATGAGCCTTACGGAGAATGAATACTCCTTCCCGGTTTCAAAATCGGGGTTGAGAATGTAAAAATCCCAGGCGGGGTTAGTCTCGCCGCCCCCCGTGGGCGACTGGGCAAAGCGCAGCAACTGTCCTTCCGGAACATCGAAGAGATAGGCAAAAACCATATTGTGAAAACGGCCGAAGTAAAACGGTTTGGCATAGACATAATCGGAATAATGCGACGCGAGGGTGACATTGAAGTCATCCGCCGCGAACATCTCATATTGGTCATCCATGGCCGTATGAGAACTCAGTACACCATGCTCGGGACTGTAGGCTTTGATCCATTTCATGGAATCTGAGCCTTTTTCCATCCCTTTGAAATGAATGCCTTTGTCCTCGGGCCGGTTGATATAGCTCGCCCAGAACAGCCCTGCGTAGCCATGCCCAAAAAATTCATCGTCGTGAATGATGTATTTTACATGCACATCGATATAGTGCGGTGGGACAACAGTGAAGGTGGTGGTGCTTTCGACATGAGAAAGCGGCAATTTTTCCTGATGCAGCACCACCGTATTACTC